>JAHIOK010000026.1 GCA_018895315.1 Actinomycetota bacterium
CAGGACGACAAGCTCCTGCGCCTCGACGACTCCGTCGGCGATCTCCTCGGTCTGCCGAATCCGAACTCTCTGACGGTGCGCCACCTGCTGACCATGAACACCGGGCATAGCGCAGAGCAGATCGAAGGCCTCGAGTTCGACACTCGTGCCCTGCTCACCATTGCGCCGGAGTTCGCCCCGGGCAGGTATTTCGCGTACAACTCCGATGCGACGTATGCCCTGTCGAGGATCGTCAGCGCCCTGACGGGCGAGACCCTCACCGGATACCTGCGCCCCCGGCTGCTCGATCCCTTGGGAATCGGTCAGCGGTGGATGAGTCCCCTCTTCGGCATCGAGCAGGGGTTCTCGGGATTCCACCTCACAGCGGGCGACATCGCACGCCTGGCCATGGTTCTGGCCGACGGCGGTCGCTACGACGGCGTGCAGGTGATCCCCGCCGACTACGTGCGCGATCTCGCGACGCCGTGGTCAGACACCCGCGAGCATCCGGATGCCGTTTCTGCCGCCGGTGCCCCCGACAACGACTGGACGCTCGGGTACGGATTCCAGGTGTGGCGCAGTCGCCACGGATTCCGAATCGACGGCGCCTACGGTCAGTTCGGGCTGGTCATCCCGGAGAAGGGGCTCGCGATCGGCTACCAGGGGGCCTCGCGTGACACGCAGGCGACCCTGAACGCGATGTGGGACTTCGTCGAGTCGATCGAGGACGGCGTCGCGACACCGGATGCCACGGCATCCGGTGTTCTCTCCGCCCGCGCGGCTCTGGCCGATGCCTGGGCAGGGCGCGGCATGCTCAGTGCTGACGCGGCTTCACACCTCGATACCGCTGGGTGGTCGCTGGTCGAAATCGACAGCGGATGGACTCTGCGCATCCCGGGGGATGGCGTCCTTCCCGCACTGGATGTCGCCGTCGGTGCTGATCGCTGGGCCCAGACGGTCGGCATGCGCAGCGACGCGGCACCTCTGGCCGAGCGTCCGACGGAATACTCGGAGGTGGTGGAGGGTACTCACCTCGCGCTCGCGGCGCGCGCCGAGCGCACCCGGTCGGGAGGGGTGCTCCTGCACGTGGTCAACACGACCTCGCCGCATCGTCTGATCGTTGAGGTGGGTGGCGGCGGTGAGATCAACGCAGGCTGGCACACCGTACCGTTGCGTGCCCCCACATTCTCGAGTCTTCTGACCGCGCCGTACGTTCTCGATTCCGCTCAGTGAGACGTGAGCGGCTGCGGGGAACACCCGCAGTGGATTGCGGCCCTCGGCGGGTGCGGGGCTCTTAGCCTGGAGTGATGCGGCATCCCACACCCGATCGAATCCGCGCCGGCCAGGAATCCGTGTGGTCCTACCCGCGCCCGCCTCGCGTCGAGCGGGTCGACCAGCGCGTCACGATCGAGTTCGCCGGCTCGACGGTGGTCGACACCACCGATGTGGTGCGGGTGCTGGAGACGAGTCATCCGCCGGTCTACTATCTGCCGATCGCGGCGTTCGTGCCCGGTTCGCTGGTGGATGCCGCGGGCTCGTCTTTCTGCGAGTTCAAGGGCGCCGCGCGCTACCTCGACGTCGTCTCGGGCGGAGCTGTCGCCTCGCGTGCAGCGTGGAACTACCCCGCACCGGCGCGCGGATTCGAGGTGCTCGACGATCGCGTCGCCGTGTACGCCGGCTCGATGGACCGATGCACGGTGGCCGCGGAGGTCGTCGTGCCGCAACCCGGCGGCTTCTACGGCGGCTGGGTCACGTCCTGGGTGGCGGGACCCTTCAAGGGCATCCCGGGTTCGATGGGCTGGTAGCTACTCGTCGTCGTCGCGGTCGTCGCGGTCCTCGCGGTCGTCGAGGTCGTCGAGCAGCCGGCCGAGTGCTTCGTCGAAGGTGTCGTCGGCGAACGGTGCCGTCAGCGCAGGTTCGGCCGCGAGGGTGAGGTCGATCAGGGTTCCGAGCAGCTGCGCCGTGCTGGTGGAGCGCAGCAGTGTGTACTGGTCGATCTGGGGGAGCGGCGCGATAGCGGCGAGCTGCCAGCTCGATTCGACAGGGTCGTCCGAGAGCTCGACCTCGGGATCCCACTGCATCTCGGCGAATTCCGCCGCCCGTGCGAGCACTCGGCGGACGATCCGCTCGGCTTCGGTGCGCAACGGGGCCAGGTTCTCGTCCCACACGAGCTCCGGGGCATCCCGCACGGTCGCGCGCGGGTACGGAGCGTCGTCGAGCCATTCCATCACCTCGATGCGCCGCGAGCCGTAGGCGATCAACTGGATCTCTCCCTCTCGTGGGATGACCCGGGTGATGCGCGCCATGGTGCCGAGGGCGAACCGTTGATCGCCTCCGCCGGCTTCATGGCCCCGCTCGATCAGCACGACACCGAACTCGGGGTCGTCCTCGTCGAGCAGGCTGCCGAGCATCATGAGGTAGCGCTCCTCGAAGAGGCGCAACGCAAGCGGGGTATGCGGGAACAGCACCGCCCCGAGCGGGAACATCGCGACATCCGCCATCCAGTCAGTCAACCAGCGTTTACACGCGGGCGGGCCGCGTCGCCGAGGACGGCGCTAGCGTTGTCGTCATGGCAACTCAGCTCGAAAAAGCACAGACCCTCGCCGCGCTGCACGCGGCTCCCGAGATCCTCCGCGTCGTGAACGTGTGGGACGTCATCTCCGCGCAGGCCATCGCGGCGCTGCCCGAGACGAAGGCCCTGGCGACCGCCGGTCACTCGATCGCCGCGTCCTTCGGCTACCCGGACGGCACGATCCCGCTGGATGTCTCCCTCAGCATGATCAGCCGCATCGTGGAGTCCACCGACCTGCCCGTGACGTCCGACCTGGACGACGGCTATGACGAACCGGGCGAGACCGTGCGCCGCGCCATTCAGGTGGGCGTCGTGGGCGCGAACGTCGAAGACCGCCTGCGCCCGTTGGACGAATCCGTCGCCCGGGTCGCCGCCGTCATCCGCGCCGGTGAGGCCGAGGGTGTGCCATTCGTCTTGAACGCCCGCACCGACGCGTTCGTGCGCGGTGGAGACCGGCCTATCGAGGCATCCATCGCCGACGCGATCGAGCGCGGCAAAGCATTTCTGGATGCGGGGGCAAATCTCGTCTTCGTCCCTGGAATCCTCGACGCCGCCGTGACCCGTCAGCTCGTGGAGGGCATCGGTGAGCGCAAGATCAGCGTCATCGGCCTGCCCGGGTCCCTGACCGCCGCGGAATACGAAGCACTCGGGGTGGCGCGTGTGTCCTACGGACCGATGCCCCAGCGGGTCGCGCTCACCGCTCTGCAAGATCTGGCGATCGACCTCTACAAGGACGGCGTCATCCCGGCGTCCACCCGCGCGCTGAACTGATCCGCATGCGATGGCGCGAAATTCGGAGGCCATCGCCTCTTTCGGAGCATTCAGCGTGAATCATCCGAATTTTGCGGGATTCTCCGAATTCCGTGAGGTGTTCGGCTCCGGCTAGCTCGACTCCGGCGTCGCCTTCTGGGCGGCGCCGGTCGTCGTTTCGGCGTCGTCGGGCTTTCGACCGAGGACCTGGCCGGGAATGCCGCGCGAGAACGCGAGCGAGCCGAGGGCGAGGATGATCAGCGCGACCAGTGCCACCCGGAGGGCCTTCAGCTGAGCCTCGCTGTAGGCGGCGGTGAGTGTCTGGGCATCCGCCGCGTCGAGCCCCGCCTTCACCGCGATGTCCTGCACCGAGGCGACGGGGATGATCTGCACTCCGCCCTGGGTGGCCTCCTCGACTTGCTGCTGGACGGACGTGGGCAACGTACTCGTGGACACGGCGCCGGTGAAGGAGACGGCGAGGATGCTGATCATCACCGACCCCACCAGTGCAGTGCCGAGCGATGATCCGAGGTTCTGGAAAACGCCCTGCATTCCGCCGACCTCGCTGGACTTGTCCTCGGAGACGCTCGACATGGTCACGTTTCCGAGTTGGGAGGCGAGCAGACCGAGGGCGGTTCCGGCGGCGAACATGCCGATCGTGAAGATCACGTTGCCGAGCTCAGGGTCGATCGCCCCGAGGAGCACGACCGTACTTGCGACGAGGATCACCTGGCCGAGGCGCACGATCCGTCGTGGCGACCAGATCGTCGCGAGCCGCGTGCCGACGATCGAGAAGAGGATCAGCGAGATCGAGAGCGGGAAGATGCGGATTCCGGTCTGCAGTGCGTCCAGCCCGAGTGTCATCTGCAGGTAGACCGGCACCATGAAGAAGAGGCCTGCGATGATCGCGTATTGCGCGCCCAGCACGCTCAGTCCGCTGCGCAGTCGCCGGATGCCGAACAGGCTCATGTCGAGCAGGGGAGCCTTTCCGCGGTCGATGAGGTGACGCTGGCGCCGGGCGAAAGCGACGAGAAGCACCGCTCCGAGCAAGATCAGCCACGTGGTCATCGAGATGCTCAGCGGAGCGATCGTGACATCCCCGATCTGTGGGGGGTGCAGCGGGATGATCCATCCCCACACTTTGCTCTGCAGCATCCCGAACACGACGCTGACGAGGCCCGCGGCCGAGAGGAAAACGCTCCACACGTCGATGTGCACCCGCCGGGCAGAACCCGTCGTATCGACGATCTTGCGTGAGAAGACCACGACGACCGCCATGATCACGACTTCGCTGACGAAGACGTAGCGCCAGTCGAAATAGGTGGTGACGAAGCCTCCGATGAGGGGGCCGGCGGCGACCGCGGCCCCGGAGATCGCGCCGATGACCGCGTAAGAGGTGATCCGATCGCGTCCGGTGTAGTTGTCTGCGATCAGGGCGGCGATCGCGGGGATCACCAGGACGGCCCCCAGGCCTTCGATCACCGACCATCCGAGGAACAGCGTGCCGATGTTCGGACTCAGCGCGGTTGTCAACGATCCCACGGCGTACACGATGGACCCGACGACGAAGGCGCGTCGCCGACCCCAGACATCGCCGAGTTTCGCACCGAGCAGCATGAATGCGGCCATGGTGAGGGCGTAAAAGGTGATCGCCGCCTGCATGGCGCTGACGGTCGTGTCGAGGTCTTTCACGACCGTCGAGATCGACACGTTCATGACGGTGCCGTCGAGCACCATGACGAACTGGGCGGCCCCGAGGATGCTCACCACTGTCCATTTGCGCATGGCCGTCTCCCGATCTGCGTGCGGCGCGACGTCGCCGGTCTTCGGATCATCTCAGATCTTCGGGTCGCTCGCGGATCAGACCGCGAACATCGGAGTGGCGATCCACCCCGCTTCGGTGTGGAGCTCGGTGGCGAGCAGAAGTGCCTGGCGGCGCGCGTCATCGATGCTCGTTGCGGAATACACATCGATCGAGAGCGGTGGCGGCTCGCCGAATTTGGGGATGTCGATCTCTGCCCAGGTGTCGGCGGTCAGGCGGATGTAGGGGCGTGAGGTGCCGGCGTCCCGCACGGGGCTATCGGTCGAGAGCGCGACGACGGCGAGGCCGTCGAGCTTGGTCACCGCGATGTCGACCGCGAGCGTCGCGAGATGCGATGTGCGCGGCGGGCGAGTCTCTGCAGTCACGACGACACCGCCTTCTGGGCGCGCCGGGAGCGGTTGCGGCGGACAGCCGTGGCGAGCGCGCGCCATCCGATGAGGAAGACCGCGAGGGTGATCGCGGCCACGATGACGAAGGCGACGACGACCCCTTGTCCGCTCACCCCGCGCAGGATCATGCCCCCAGCGAGCGTCACCGCCCACACCCCGAGTCCGGTGCGGACGGGGGAAAGGGGAGCGAGCCACCCGCGGGTGATCAGCCACCCCAGGATCACCCCGGCGACGAACGGCCATGCGGTCTGGGCGAGCCCGATGCCGCCGGCGCCCAGCACGCCCTCGGCGTGGCTTGCGCGACCGATGGCGGCGAAGATCACCACGAGGACGAGATCGAAGGCGAACGCGCCGATGGTCAGACGTGCGCGAGGAGTGCGGGTATCGGTCACGGGTGCCCCTTCCGGCGCATCCATTCTCGCTGCCGAGGGCTCCTGCCGCGTCATCGAGAGGAGAGGTAGAGCGCGAAGACGACGTGGTCGAGGCCCGTCGCCCGCATCGCGAGGACATAGGCGAACGTCAGGAGGAGCCCCGTCGCACCGAGCGCCACCGGGGTCGCTCTGCCCTTGAGCGCGCCGATCACGAGGGCCACCAGGGCGAGGAGTGCGCCGAGAGCGGGCGCGGCGACGAAGATCGGCGCTGCGACGACCGCGAGGATGAGCCCGAGGTCGGGGTCGAGCACGTGGGAATCGAATCCCGCTCTCAGGAGGAGAACCACGGCCAGACTCATCACCCCGATGACCGCGCCGAAGATGCCGAAGAGAAGCCCCGCCACGCCGGGGGAAGGGCGAGAGGGCAGAAGAGCAGGGGGGATCTGGGTCATGCCTCGAGCGTGGCGCGCGACACCGCGGTGCGACGAGTCGTCATGCGAACGGGGGATATCCCCGCCCGTCAGCCTGCCTGGGGAGGAGTCGCGAGGGGTGCTGCGAGCCGATGACGCCGGGGCAGGCCGATCTCGCTGGGCTCAATCGACGCGCGTGAACCTCAGCCCGCGGTAACCATCGCGGTCGATCTCTTCCTTCCACATCGCGAGTGGCCGCACCCACATGCTTCCGTCTCCGGAGAGCGGACGGTAGACGACGTGCGCTTCTTCGGTCTCG
>JAHIOK010000377.1 GCA_018895315.1 Actinomycetota bacterium
ACCGGGATCAGCCATTCCCACATAGCGAGAGACTCCGTTCAAGGTTTGGCCTCAGCTTAGTGGCGACACACGCGGCGGCACCGGCCGGATGCAGGACTCTCAGCCCTTACTCACCGAGCACGCGCGCGAGGTAGGCGTTGCTGAACGTGCGTGATGGATCCAGGCGATCGCGCAGCGCGACGAAGTCGTCGAACCGCGGGTACCGCTCGCGGAGGACCGCGGCATCCAGAGTGTGCATCTTGCCCCAATGGGGGCGACCTCCGAACGACAGCATGATCTGCTCGACCGCCGAGAAGTAGCGGGTCGGATTCTCCCGCCAGTATCGATGGACAGCGATATAGCCGGTCTCACGTGCGTGGGCTGTCGAGAGCCAACGATCATCGCTCGCCGCGAAACGCACTTCTACCGGGAAGGAGATACGCCAGCCCTCGGCGTCGATCAGGGCGCGCAGCGCGTCGAAGGCAGGGCGCACGTTCTCGGCGGGGAGCGCGTACTCCATCTCACGGAAGCGCACGTCGCGGTTCTGTGTGAAGACCCGCGTGGAGTGATCGGTGTACTCCCTGTTGCCCGTGAGCCGCACTGCCAGCTGGGAGAATCGCGGCACGATCGCCGGCACCGCCGTGCCGAGTCCGCAGACCGCCCGGTAGACGCCGTTCGAGAGCAGCTCTTCGTCGAGCCACTTGCCCACCCTCGGCAACGGTGCGCGGCCTCCGGTCGCCGGCAGACGCCGGTTCACCTTGGTGAGCGCGACGTCGGTGTGCGGAAACCAGTAGAACTCGAAATGATCGGATGCCGCAGCTCTCGATCCGAGGGTCCCGAGCACATCATCGAGGGGCTCCGGCCGCTCGACCGCGTGCAGCAGGAACGCGGGCACGCACTGCAGCGTGACCTCGACCAGGACCCCGAGCGCTCCGAGACCGAGCGCCACGGCGGGAAGCAGCTCGGAGTTCTGGGTCTCATCGACCACGAGTAGCTCTCCGTCGGCGGTGACGAGGCTCACCCCGACCACCTGCGTCGCGATCCCCCCGAATCCCGTTCCGGTCCCATGGGTTCCGGTCGAGATCGCACCCGCGATCGACTGGCGGTCGATGTCGCCGAGGTTGGCCATCGCGAGCCCGAGGGGTGCGAGGATCGCCGGCATCTGGTGCAGTCGCGTGCCCGCGCGCACTGTGACCCGTGCACGATCCCGGTCCACCGCGACGAGACCCGTGAGGCTGGTGAGCTCGAGCAGCACGCCGGGGGCCACCGCGATGCCGGTGAAGCTGTGCCCCGCGCCGACTGCTTTCACACGCATACCTCGCGCCGTCGCCGCGCGCACGGCGCGCTGCACCGCGGCGGTGCTGGAGGGAAACTCCACGCGTTGCGGACGCACCTTCGCTGTGCGCGCCCAGTTGCGCCATTCACCGCCCGGTCGCGTCACAGGAACGCCTGCCCTTCACCCCGGTAGGTCGGCGTCGTACCCACGATCCGGTCACCGTCGATGAGGTGGTACCGGTCGACGCGTTCGGCCAGTTCGCCACTCTTGGCATGCCGGAACCACACGCGGTCGCCTACCCGGAGTGAACGCGCGGCTTCTCCCTGCAACGGTGTCTGGACCTCGCCGGCGCCCTCGCGCGCCAGCGTGGTCAACCCCCGCGGCCACACGGGGCGCGGTTGGCGGGACGCCAGCGGAGGTCCCGAGGCGATCCATCCGCCGCCGAGCACCGTCACGATGTCGGAGGTGGGCTTGCGCACCACCTCCAGCGCAAAAGCCGCGGCCGGCGCCGGGTCGAAGATGCGATATCCGTCGAACAGGTGACCCGCTAAGAGGCCGCTCCCTGCGGTGATCTCGGTGACGGCCTGATCGGATGCCGTCAGCTCGAGCGAGCCCGTGCCTCCCCCGTTGACGAACTCGAGCGGTGCGATCTCGCGGAGGCCACGCACGATGGCTTCGCGTCGCTCCAGCAGCTCGTGACCGGAGCGACGCTGCATCCAGCGAATCACACCGTCACCCGAGCCGGTGGCATCGGGCTGGCCCGCGATCTGCGCTTCGTACATCATCAGGCCCACGAGGCGGAACCCCGGCCGCGCGACGATGGCCCTCGCCAGGTTCGCGACCTCGGCGGCATCGTGCACCGGCGAACGGCGCACCCCGATATGTCCGAGACCGGGCGCGCGCCACGAGGCATCCGCGTCGATCGCCACCCGGATCACGTGACGCCCAGCCGGGCTCACGACGGCATCGACGATGTCCAGCTGCGCGAGATCGTCGACCATGAGCGTCACCCGCTCCGCCGCACGCTCGTCCGTCGCGAGTCGGCGGAGCGCGTCGCGATCGACGCTCGGGTAGCCGAGCACGACGTCTTCCTGCGTCTCGGCGAGCCAGAGCGCTTCGGGCAGCGTGAAGGCGAGGATTCCGTGGTACCCAGGCAGGGCCAGGGTGGCGTCGACGAGCTCTCGCACGCGCACCGATTTGCTCGCGACCCTGATGGGAACCCCACCCGCGCGCACAAGCATGTCGAGCGCATTGAACCGCAGCGCCCCGAGGTTCACCGCAGCGACAGGGCCGCTGAGGTCGGCGATCGCCCGAGTCATTCCGGTCCAATAGCCCGCGGCATCCTTCCAGGGCGTTCCCGGCACGGCGGCGGGCGTGGTCAGCAGGTCGAGGCTCATCGTGTTCGGCTCCTTCGCGCGGGTGCCCCCACTGGGATTCGAACCCAGACTGCGGCGATTTTAAGTCGCCTGCCTCTGCCGGTTGGGCTATGGGGGCGCCGGGGATGCCACCCGGTCGCGAAGCCCAGGATAGTTCGCTAAACGAAGAAGAGCCGCAGCACAGGCTGCGGCTCTTCTTCGGAGGACGAGGATCAGCTCGCGCTGGCGATCTTCTCCGCGGGCTTCTCCGCCGCCGGGGCGACCTCGGCTACCGGCTGCGGCGGACGCGGACGCGCAGCGAACTCTTCGAAGACGTAGCGCGGGTTCTGCACGGTCTGCAGGTTCACGATGTCGCGGCCCAGCCAGAGGTTGTTCCACCAGCCCCACACGACACGGAACTTGCGCTCCCACGAAGGCATCGCGAGACCGTGGTAGCCGCGGTGGGCGACCCAGGCCACGAAGCCCTTGAGGGCGATCTTGCCGGATTGGAACACACCGTTGTAGAGCCCGAGGCCGGCGACGGCACCCAGGTTCTTGTGGAAATAGTCCTTCGGAACTTCTCCCCGCAGGACGGCGACGAGGTTCTTGGCCAGAAGCTTGGCCTGGCGCACCGCGTGCTGAGCGTTCGGCACGCAGTAGCCGCCGACGCCGCCGCCGGTGAGGTCGGGAACCGCGGATACGTCTCCGGCGGCCCAGGCTCCTTCGACGAATTCTTCGGGTGTTCCGACGCGCAGGTCGGCGCGCGTACGGATGCGGCCACGCTCTTCGACCGGCAGGTCGCCGCCGCGGACGACGGTGGGGTTGGCCATGACGCCCGCGGTCCAGACGATCAGATCGGTGGGGATGCTCTCCCCCGTCGACAGCTCCACGACTCCGTCGATCGCGCTGGTGAGCTGCGTGTCGAGATGCACGAACGCACCGCGCTTCGCGAGATCCTTCAGCACCCACTCGCTCGTCGGAAGCGAGACCTCGGGCATGATGCGGCCCATCGCCTCGACGAGGTGGAAGTGCGTGTCGTCGAACGACAGCGTCGGGTAGTCCTTCACGAGCGCAGAGGCGAGCGAGCGCAGCTCGGCGAAGACCTCGATGCCGGCGAAACCACCGCCGACCACGACGACGGTGAGCAGTCGGTCGCGCTCCGGACCCGCCGGGAGGTTCGCGGCCTTGTCGAAGTTCGACATCAGGCGGTCGCGGATCGCCACGGCCTCTTCGATCGTCTTCAAACCGATTGCATTGTCGGCGATCCCGGGGATCGGGAAGGTACGCGAGACGGCACCCGCGGTGACGACGATCTGGTCGTACTCCTGCTGCCACGGCTCGCCCACGGCCGGCGTGATCGTGGCGACCTTGTGGGCGTGATCGATGCCGGTGATCTTCGCGGTGACGACCTTGGTCGTCTTGAGGTGGCGGCGGTGGGCGACCACAGCGTGCCGAGCTTCGATGGAGCCAGCGGCCACTTCGGGCAGGAACGGCTGATAGGTCATGTAGGGAAGCGGGTCGACCATGGTGACCTCTGCTTCACCCTTGCGAAGGTGCTTCTCGAGCTTCCATGCGGTGTAGAAGCCCGCATAGCCACCACCGACGATGAGGATCTTGGGCGCGGTGTTCGTCACGTGGGGATTACTCCTCCTGGGTCAACGGCTCGGCGTGCGGGTGGCGCGCGCCAACTTGATGCGTCGGACAGCAGCGGTGACGCCGAGCGCCCCCAGTATAGCCGGGACCGTGAAGGCTATGAGCGGCAGCGTGCCGTAGAGCAAGGTGTACGGGGTCGGAAGAAGGGGTGAAGGGGTGGTTCTGCCTTCATCGGCGGAGGGCAGCGGATCGATCGCGACGGGCGAGGATGTCGGCTGCGGGCTGGGCGGAGCAGCGGTGGCCCGGCGGTAGATGCGGATCCATTCGGCGAGGCTCCCCATCGGATTCTGCGTGACGGTGGGAACGGACGCGGAGACGGCGGCCGCGGCATCCACGAGTCCGTACCCGTACGTGTTGTCGGGCACTTTCGTGGCGGCAGCGGCCGGATGCGCCGTCCGGATGATTCGTTCGATCACGTTGTTCGCATCGAGCTCGGGATGCGCGGAGCGCACGAGGGCCGCGATACCCGCGACGATCGGCGCTGCGCCGCTGGTGCCGCTCCAGGTGACCAGTCTCCCGTCGGCAGAGACGCCGAGCAGCTGCTCGCTCGGCGCCGAGACACCGATCGTGATCCCCTGCGTGGATGCCTCGATGCTGGCCTTTCCGGTCGGGTCGACGCCCGCGACCGTCAACACACCGGGAATGGTCGCCGGAGCGCCGACGCGGGTCGTGCCGCTTCCCCTGTTGCCGGCGGCGACGACCACGACGACGTCGTGATCGAAGGCGTACTCGAAGGCGTCGTCCCAGCTCTGGTCCCAGTCGAGCGTGTTGGTCGTGAACGACAGATTGATGACGCCCGCACCATGATCGACGGCCCACCGGATCGCCCGTGCGATCTGCGTCGCGAAGGGCACGCTCGACGTCGTGCCGAACCCGACCGAGATCGCGAGAATCTCCGCCTCGGGCGCCACGCCGATCATCCCGGTGCCGGCAGCGGTGCCCCGGGCCGCGGCCAACGAGGCGACCCAGCTGCCGTGGTTGGAGTCGGTTGCGCCCACGGGAGTTCGCCCGTCGGAGGAGCCGACCCCCGAGACATCCGTGCCAGCGACGACCGCCCCGTCCAGCTCGGGCGCATGCCCCACCCCGGTATCGATGACGGCGATGCGAACGCCCGCACCCCGCGTGGTCTGCCAGGCCTGGCGGATGCCGGAGGAATCGAGCCAGTACTGCGCCGCACGGACGGGATCGGACGCATCATCGGGCACGGGGGCTGCGGATGCGCCGGAAAGGGTCAGGACGGCGACGGCACCGGCCAGGAGAACGAGGAGGGCGCGCCTCACGCGGCGCCACCGGGATTCACGCACGCGCATCGGTCGGGCGACCAACTCGATCGGGCGAGCGCGGCGTCGCCGATCGGGTTGACTCCGGGGCCAGCAGCCAGTGCGTGGCCGGCCAGGGCGTGCAGGCACTTCACACGGGTCGGCATGCCACCCGCCGAGATGCCGTCGATCTCGGGCACGTCGCCGAACTGAGCGCGATCGCGGAGATAGGACTCATGTGCGCCGAGGTAGGCGGCCCGCACGTCGTCATCCTCGTCAAGTGTCGCCGCGAGTTCGGCCATCACATGCTCGGCTTCGAGCGTCGACATCGCCGAGGTCGCCGCGGGGTGGGTGAGGTAGTAGAACGTCGGAAACGGCGTGCCATCCGGGAGCGACGGTGACGTCGCGACAACCGTGGGGTTTCCGCAGATGCAGCGTGCGGCCACGCCCACGACGCCGCGGGCGGGGCGGCCGAGCTGTTCGCGCAGCACCGCGAGGTCGCTCTCGTGCAGGGGCGCGAACGGCGGGGTGGTCACCCGCCAAGGGTACCGGGGCCGCCGGAAGTACGCTGCACGCGTCGCGACGACGAATCAGCCGGTCGCGCTCGGGGCGGGATCAGGCACGCCGATCACCGGAGTCGTCACGGCCGCATTCTGGGCGAGACCCGCGGTGGTGACCGAGGTGACGAGCTGCGACATCCAATCGGTGCGTGTCTGCTCCACGTCTTTACTGACGGGGGCCTGCTCGATCGGGCGCGCCGAGGCGGGCAGGTCGTTCTGCACGAGGTAGACCACTTCGCCGGGTCGCACGTAGTAGAGGCGCTGACGCGCCTGCGTCGTGATGTACGCCGGATCGCTCCAGCGCTCCTTCTGCCGATCGAGGGTGGCGACGTCGTGGGTCGTGACCGCCACAGCCTGCTCGAGCGCGGTGATCTGCTGGCGCTGATCGAGATACGTGCCGAACGTGGGGATGAGCACGAAGACTCCCAGTACGACGAGACCCAGCATGATGACGGCGAAGCCCGACAGCCGAATTCCGCCCAGCCAGCCGCGCACGTCGACCGGGCGGCGCTCGCGCGTGCGCCGCCCGGCTTCACGAGAAGAGGAAGTCGTGGTTTTCGCCATGACTCCCCCTTCCGTTACTCCGTCGATGTGTGCGCGGAATCAGCCCTTGTAGCGCGGGAAAGCCGCACGGCCGATGAATTCCGCGGCATCTCCCAGCTCTTCCTCGATGCGCAGAAGCTGATTGTATTTCGCGACGCGCTCGCTGCGCGCGGGCGCGCCGGACTTGATCTGACCCGAATTGGTCGCGACCACGAGGTCGGCGATCGTCGTATCTTCGGTCTCACCCGAACGGTGCGAGAACATGGTCGTGTAGCCGGCGCGGTGCGCCATGTCGACAGCGTCCAGGGTCTCGGACAGCGTGCCGATCTGGTTGACCTTGACCAGCAACGAGTTCGCGACGCCACGTGCGATGCCGTCGGCCAGGCGGGCCGGGTTGGTCACGAACAGGTCGTCGCCGACGAGCTGGATCTTTGCGCCGAGCTTGTCGGTGAGGTGCTTCCAGGCGTCCCAGTCGTCCTCGGCCAGAGCGTCTTCGATCGTGATGATCGGGTAGGCGTCGGCGAGCTCGACGTAGTAGTCGGTGAGCGCCTCGGCGGTCCACGGCTTGCCCTCGAAGACGTATGCGCCGTCGCGGTAGAACTCGGTCGCCGCCACATCCATGCCGAGCGCGATGTCGGTGCCCGGCGCGAAGCCGGCCTTCTCGATCGCCTTGATCAGGAAGTCGAGACCCTCGCGGTTGCTGGGCAGGTCGGGAGCGAAGCCACCCTCGTCGCCGAGACCGGTGGCGTAGCCCGCTGCCTTCAGCTCGCTGTGCAGCACGTGGTAGGTCTCCGCACCCCAGCGCAGCGCCTCAGCGAAGCTCGACGCGCCGATCGGCGCCAGGAAGAACTCCTGCATGTCGATGCCGTTGTCGGCGTGCGAGCCGCCGTTGATGACGTTGAACAACGGAACGGGCAGAATGTGCGCGTTCGGGCCACCCAGGTAGCGGAACAGCGGCAGGTCGGCGCTGTCGGCAGCGGCCTTGGCTACGGCGAGGCTGACGCCGAGGATGGCGTTGGCGCCCGAGCGGGATTTGTTCTCGGTGCCGTCGGTCTCGATCAGGATCTCGTCGACGATGCGCTGCTCGCTGGCTTCGACGCCCTCGAGCGCGGGGCCGAGCTCGTCCACGACAGCCGCGACGGCCTTCAGGACGCCCTTGCCGCCGTAACGGCTCTTGTCGCCGTCACGCAGTTCGTATGCTTCGAAAGCGCCGGTGGATGCGCCGGAGGGGACGGCGGCGCGCTGGACGATTCCGTCGTCGAGAAGCACCTCCACCTCGATGGTCGGGTTGCCGCGCGAGTCGAGAATCTCGCGTGCGTTGACAGCCTCGATTAGTGCCACAGGAGTGCTCCTTGCTGGTGGGAGGTGTTACGGGAGAGCGCCGTTGATCCGCTGTCGAGTCTAGTGATGCGGATGCCGCGGCACAGTCTCACCGGTGGTGATCTCGCCGATGCGCCCGACAGCTGCATCGACGACGCCGGTGAGTATCGCTATGGCGACGCCGTCCCATCCCTTGCGG
>JAHIOK010000378.1 GCA_018895315.1 Actinomycetota bacterium
CGAGACCGCAGGTGGCGGCGGAGAACAGGGCGAGGCGCGCGGACGCGCGACGATGCTGATGGGCGTGGTACCGCCTGTGAAGAGAACGCAGAACCCGGCGCGTGTATGCCGGGAGGAGTGGACTCCGGAGGCTAACCCTCGAGAACGGTGCGCGCCGACCGAACGACGACGAAGGCGCGCGGCTTCAGAAGGACGCTCACGACAGAAATGGTCGCAGCAGCGATGGCCTGATACATGGCATCCTCCTCGATTCAGTGACGACAGCCCTCCAGACTATGCCTGTGTGTTCACTGAGTGCAACCTCAGAGTGCAGACAGAGTCGCTTCTCGATCCAGCAGAGTGCGCTTCACCTCGACACCCCACGCGAAACCACCCATCGCTCCCCCTGTGCGCAGCACCCGATGGCAGGGAACGAAGAGTGCGGGCGCATTGCGGGCGCAGATGGATGCGGCGGCCCGCACCGCTGCGGGCTGCCCGAGCGCGACCGCGAACTCCGTGTAGGTGAGCGGGTGCCCCGGCGCGATGGCACGCAGCGCTGCCCACCCGGCCAGTTGCATCGCGGTGCCGCGCTGGGCGACCTCGACCGCATCGATCGCGCCGAGGTCGCCGTCGTAGTACGCCCGCACAGCGGCGGCGGCATCCGTCTCGCCCACGCGAAATTCATCCGGACGATCGGCGGGGCGGAGCCGCTCGACGATCGCACCGGGGTCGGCCGTCCACCCCGACACCAGCACCCGCTGCCGGTCGTCGGCGAGGATCGTGAAGGGGCCGTCTGCCGTGTCGAGGGTCTGGAGGATGGCGGTCATGAGCGCTCCTTCGGAGAAGTCGTGGGGGTGGGAGTCGGGGTGGGAGTGCGCCAGGAGGCGGTGACAGGGGCGGCGTACCAGAGGTGCGCCATGAGGTAGCTGCGCCACGGAGCGGTGCGCGCCGCCCACGCGGTGAGACCGGCGGGATCGGCGGGGAGACCCGCCGCGGCGGCCCCAGCGCGGGCCGCAACGTCACCGGGGAGGAACACGTCAGGGTCACCCAGCACGCGCATGCCCACATAGTCGGCGGTCCACGGTCCGATGCCGGGCATCGCCATCAGGGCCGCACGCTGTTCGGCGGCGTCATCGCCCGGTGACAGGTCGAGGTCACCGGCAGCGAGGGCGGTCGCGGCTCCGATCACCGCGCGGACGCGAGCTGCGGGTCCGCGCAGCACCTCGTGCCCGCGCTCGGCGATCGCCGCCATCGTGGGGAACTGGAGTGCGTCGCCCTCTGGCCCGGTCGTGCGCTCACCCAGTGCGTCGGCGAGTCGGGTGAGGGCGGTGCGCGCCGCTGCGACCGAGATCTGCTGCCCGATCATCGCCCGGATCAGCATCTCGTGCGGGTCGGCCGCCCCCGGCACCCGCACGCCCGGGATGCGCGCGACCAGCGGGGCGAGTTCGGGGTGCTGCGAGAGGGATTGATCGACGGCGAGCGGATCGGCATCGAGATCGAACATGCGCCGCGCGCGGGCGACGATGGCTCCGAGATCGGCGAGCCGCGACAGCCGCGCACGCAGCCGCACCCGGCCCGCGTCATCGACGCGCACCTCGAACCAACCCGGACCGCCGGGAAGCCGCAGCGTTCGGGCGAAGGCGGTGGGGCTCGTCGTCTCGACGCCGGCGACCGCGTGCGCCTGCATCCACCCGAAGAGCCCGACCGCATCGAGCGGACCCCGATGCGGCAGTACGAGGTCGATCAGCCCGGGCACCGGGTCGTGGTGGTCGGCGATGCGGCGGCGCGCGCGCAGCTCGATCGGCGAGAGTCCGAATACCTCCCGCACCGTGTCGTTGAACTGGCGGACGCTGGAGAATCCCGCCGAGAACGCCACATCGGATGCCGGCAGGTCGGTGCCGACCAGCAGCATGCGAGCGGTATGGGCACGGTGCGCACGACTGAGCGCGAGGGGTCCGGCGCCGAGCTCGGCCGTGATCTGACGGGTGAGGTGACGGGGCGAGTACCCCAGCCGCGCGGCGAGCCCAGGCACGCCTTCACGCTCGACCACACCGTCGGCGATGAGGCGCATCGCGCGGGCCGTGACATCACCGCGCAAATTCCACTCCGGCGACCCGGGAGCCGCTTCAGGCAGGCATCGCTTGCAGGCGCGATACCCGGCCTCGTGCGCGGCGGCACTCGTGGCGTAGAACGAGACGTTCGTCTCTTTCGGTGTGCGCGCCGGGCAACTCGGCCGGCAGTAGATGCCCGTCGAGCGCACGGCCGTGACGAACTGCCCGTCGAACCGCGGGTCACGCGACTGGATCACGCGGTACCGCTCGTCGAAACTCAGGCCGGAGATGCTCACGTCGTCCAGCCTGACATGCAGCGCCGACATCGGCTGGCGGAAATCGGACACGAGAGTGGCAGGGCCCGCGACGGGACGGCCACGGATGTCGGCGGCACCATTAGCGTATGAGAATGAGCGAATCGACCTACGACCTGATCGTCATCGGAGCCGGCCCCGTCGGCGAGAACGTCGCGGATCGCGCCGTTCAGAACGGCCTCTCGGTCGTCATCGTCGAAAGCGAACTCGTCGGCGGCGAGTGCTCCTACTGGGCGTGCATGCCCTCCAAGGCGCTGTTGCGCAGCGCCGCCGCTCTGCGAGCGGCCCGCAACCTCGACGGAGCGAAGCAGGCCGTCACCGGCGAGCTCGATGTCGCTGGCGTCCTGCGCCGGCGCACCACCATGACGCACGACTGGGACGACTCCTCGCAGGTGGAGTGGCTCGACGGCGCGGGCATCGATCTCGTGCGCGGGCATGCCGTGCTGCACGGCGTGAAGCAGGTCGCTGTGAGCGCCTCCGACGGAACGGTCACGAAGTTGACCGCACGCCATGCCGTGGCAGTGTGCACTGGCTCCGCCGCGCTCCTGCCCGACACCCCTGGGCTCGTCGACATCGACCCGTGGACCAGCCGCAAGGCGACGAGCGCCCAAGACATTCCGGCATCCCTCGCGATCGTCGGCGGCGGTGTCGTCGCGGTCGAGATGGCCACGGCCTACGCGGGCTTCGGCACGAAGGTCACCCTGGTCGTCCGCGGCACGGTCCTGAGCACGATGGAGCCGTTCGCGGGTGAGCTCGTGCGGGCATCCCTCGAAGATCTGGGCGTCACGGTGCGCACCGGCGTCGAGGTCACCGAGGCGCATCGCACCGACAAGAACGCGGTGCTCAGCCTCTCGGACGGCGGTCGCGTCGTGGCCGAGCAGGTGCTGGTCGCCACCGGCCGCACGCCGCGCACCACCGACCTCGGGCTCGAGACCGTGGGACTCGCGCCGGGCGAATGGCTCGAGGTCGACGACACGATGCGCATCACCGGCACCGACTGGCTCTACGCCGTGGGCGACGTCAACCATCGCGCCCTGCTGACCCACCAGGGCAAGTATCAGGCGCGCGCGGCGGGAGACGTCATCGCCGCGCGCGCGCAGGGCTCGACCGTCCACGACGAACCGTGGGGTGCGCACGTCGCGACCGCCGACCACAACGCCGTACCCCAGGTGACGTTCACCGACCCCGAGGTCGCCTCCGTCGGATTCACCGAAGCATCCGCGAAGAAGGCCGGCCGCCGCATCCGGGTGCTCGACTACGACCTGTCGTGGGTCGCGGGGGCATCGACGAGCTCTGACGACTATCGCGGGCACGCGCGCGCGATCGTCGACGAAGACCGTCAGGTGCTGATCGGCGCAACGTTCGTGGGACCGGATGTCGCTGAACTGCTGCACTCCGCGACGATCGCGATCGTCGGAGAGGTGCCGATCGCGCGCCTCTGGCACGCGGTGCCCTCGTATCCGACGGTCAGCGAAGTGTGGCTGCGCTGGCTCGAGACCTACGGTCGTCCCCAGGGCTGAGGCAGGACAGCGCCGAGCGTCAGTGGAAGAAGTGTCGCTCGCCGGTGAAGAACATCGTCACACCGTGCTCACTGGCAAGGGCGATCGTCTCGTCGTCGCGCACCGACCCGCCGGGCTGCACGATCGCTGACACACCGGCGTCGATCAGTACCTGAGGACCGTCCGAGAAGGGGAAGAACGCGTCGGATGCAGCAACCGAGCCGGCCGCACGATCCCCCGCCCGCTCCACCGCGAGGCGGCACGAGTCGACCCGGTTGACCTGACCCATTCCGATGCCGACCGTGGCCGAGCCCTTCGCGAGCACGATGGCGTTCGATTTGACGGCCCGTCCGGCCTTCCACGCGAAGATGAGGTTGGCCATCTCCTCCTCGTTCGGCTGTTCACCGGTGACGAGCTGCCAGTCCTTCGCGACGGATTCGATGTCGGCCGGGAAGCGGTCGGCATCCTGCAGGAGCAGGCCGCCCGAGACCAGGCGCACATCCATGCTCTCCTGCTTCCAGTCGGCGGGCAGCTGCAGCACGCGCAGGTTCTTCTTGAGCGCGAAGAGCTCGAGCGCCGCCGGTTCGAAGTCGGGGGCGACGATCACCTCCGTGAAGATGTCGCGGAGATTCTCGGCCATCTTGAGGGTCACGGTGCGGTTGGCCGCGATCACGCCGCCGAACGCCGACACCGGGTCGCATTCGTGCGCCCGCAGGTGTGCGCTCGCCATCGGGTCGAGGGCGTTCGGCGCCGCGACGGCGATGCCGCAGGGGTTGGCGTGCTTGATGATGGCGACGGCAGGCTTCACCATGTCGAACGCGGCGCGAAGCGCGGCATCCGCATCGACGTAGTTGTTGTACGACATGTCCTTGCCCTGCAGCTGGGTCGCCTGGGCGATGCCGTGTCCGCCGGCGCGCGTGTAGATCGCGGCGCGCTGGTGAGCGTTCTCGCCGTAGCGAAGCGTCGTGAGTCGCTCGGCGCGGACAGTGAGCTGCTGCGGAAGGTCGGCCTCGACGAGGGTCTCCTCCGCGAACCAGATCGCGACCGCGCGGTCGTAGTCGGCGGTGTGTGCGAACGCACGGGCGGCGAGCTCCCGGCGCTGCGCGAGCGATGTGCCGCCCTGGCCGATCGCCTCGATCACGGCAGGGTACGAGTCGGGCGAGACGACGATGGCGACGTTGGCGTAGTTCTTCGCCGAGGCGCGCACCATCGCGGGGCCTCCGATGTCGATCTGCTCGACGACGTCATCGCCGACCGCACCCGAGGCGACGGTCTCGACGAACGGGTACAGGTTGACGACGACCAGCTCGAATGGCGCGATGTCGAGCTCAGCGAGTTGACGCTCGTGGTCTTCGAGGCGGAGATCGGCGAGAAGTCCCGCGTGCACACTCGGGTGCAGCGTCTTGACGCGACCATCGAGCGACTCCGGGAAGCCGGTGACCGTCGCGACGTC
>JAHIOK010000379.1 GCA_018895315.1 Actinomycetota bacterium
CGCACGATGTCGTGCACTGGTCGGGCCCGCGTTCACTGCCGCTGTGGCTGCCCAGAGAGATGACGGGGTTCGCCGCGCGGTCGAACGCGGTCTACGTGCGTGTGGGTGGGCGGCTCGCCCCCCTGACAGAGACACTTGCCCGGGTGCTCGCCGACGAGCGGAGGAGGGGACTCGCTCGGGTCAGGCGCTCCGGTCTCACCGGCGCCGCAGAGCTCGAGATTCTCGCGCACATCTGATTCGATTTGCGGATGCTGCTCCTCGGCCGATATCGTCGGCCCATGCTCTGCGCCCTCACGGTCATGCCCCTTCAGGGCTTCCCGCGCGCGCGCCGACGTCTGGACGGACGCCGACTGTAGGCGACCCCGCGAGTTCCCCGCCGATAGCGGGTCGAGCCGGTGGTGTCGCCGTGGCAGGTCTCTGCTCATGCCGCGTGCCGCGGCTCCCCCCTGAGCTTCGGCACAGGGCCCAGACTCTAAGGTGGAATCATGACCTATTCGGTCGCCGTCTCCGGCGCCTCCGGCTACGCCGGCGGTGAGATCTTGCGAATTCTCGCGGCTCACCCCGACGTCGAGGTGCGCACGGTCACTGCGCACTCCAATGCCGGGCAGCCGCTCGTGCAGCACCAGCCGCACCTACGCTCGCTTGCCCACTTGACGTTGCAGGAGACGACCCCCGAGGTGCTCGCCGGCCACGACATCGTGTTCCTCGCGCTCCCGCACGGGCAGTCTGGGCGGTTCACCGAGGCGCTCGCCGACACTCCGCTCGTCATCGACGCCGGTGCCGACCACCGGCTCGAGTCGATCGCCGACTGGGACCGCTTCTACGGCGGCGACTTCCACGACCCCTGGACGTATGGGGTGCCGGAGCTGCTGGTCGGCGGCAGGAAGCAGCGGGAACGGCTGGTCGGGGCATCCCGGATCGCCGCTCCCGGCTGCAACGCGTCGACCGTGAGCCTCAGCCTCGCGCCGGGCGTCGCCGCCGGGGTCATCGACCCGTCCGACATCGTCAGCGTCCTCGCCGTCGGGCCATCGGGTGCGGGCAAGAGTCTCAAGACCAACCTCCTCGCGAGTGAGATACTCGGCTCCGCGAATCCCTATGCCGTCGGCGGCACTCACCGTCACATCCCCGAGATCCGTCAGGCGCTTGCCGCGGCCCGTGGCTCGGCCTCCCTCAATTCGGAGGATCACGCCGAATTCGGAGCATCCGGTCGTCATCGTCCGAGTTCGGGCGGATTCTCCGAAAACGCGACGGCCGCCGACGAAGGCATCCGAATCTCGTTCACCCCTGTCATCGTGCCGATGGCCCGAGGCATTCTCGCTACGTCCACCGCGCCGATAGCGCCGGGCGCGACCGATGCGCAGATCCGGGATGCTTGGGAGTCGGTGTACGCCGATGAGGCCTTCGTGCATCTGCTTCCTGCCGGTGACTTTCCTCGGACTGCCGACGTGATCGGCGCGAATACCGCGCTGATCGGGCTCGCGATCGACCGCGCGGCGAACCGCGTCGTCGCGGTGGCCGCCGTCGACAACCTCGTCAAAGGCACCGCCGGAGCTGCCGTCCAATCCATGAACATCGCGCTGGGCCTCCCCGAAGGCACAGCCCTTTCCGTGAACGGAGTCGCACCGTGAGCGTCACTGCAGCCGCAGGATTCGAAGCCGCCGGTGTCGCGGTCGGACTGAAGTCCACCGGAAACCTCGATGTCGCCGTGGTCGTCAATCGTGGGCCGCTCCGCGTCGGTGCCGCCGTGTTCACGAGCAACCGCGCCAAGGCCAACCCCATCATCTGGTCGCAGCAGGTCATCCAGGACGGCATCGTCGAGGCGATCGTCCTCAACTCCGGGGGAGCGAACTGCTTCACCGGATCGTTCGGTTTCCAGACGACGCACCAGACGGCCGAGAAGGCCGCTGCGCTGCTGGGCGTCAGCGCCGGCGACATCCTGGTCTGCTCGACCGGACTCATCGGCACGGGCGACGAGGTGTTCCGCACCAAGGTGCTCGCCGGCGTGGACCGGGGCATCGCCGAGCTTTCCGCCGACGGCGGTGAAGCAGCATCGCTTGCGATCATGACCACCGACTCGAAGCCGAAGCGCGCTGTCTTCTCCGGCAACGGCTGGACGATCGGCGGGATGGCGAAGGGCGCCGGGATGCTGGCGCCAGGCCTGGCCACGATGCTTGTGGTGATCACGACCGATGCCGTGCTCGATGCATCCGACGCCGAGGCTACGCTGCGCCGCGCAACCGGGGTGACCTTCGATCGGCTGGATTCCGACGGCTGCATGTCGACGAACGATCAGGTCACTCTCATGGTCTCGGGGGCGAGCGGCGTCCGACCCGACCTCGACGAGTTCGCGCGCGCGCTCACCGAGGTCTCGCAGAGCCTCGCGCAGCAGCTCCAGGGAGATGCTGAGGGCGCGAGCCACGACATCACGATCGACGTCGTGCGCGCAGCATCCGAACAGGACGCTGTCGAAGTAGGGCGCTCGGTCGCGCGCAACAACCTCTTCAAAGCCGCGATCTTCGGCAACGACCCCAACTGGGGACGGGTGCTTGCGGCTATCGGTACGACGGACGCCGAGTTCGACCCCTACGACGTCGACGTGTCGATGAACGGCGTGCGCGTCTGCAGCCAAGGCGGGCCTGACCGTCCGAGGGAAGAGGTCGACCTCACGCCCCGCGCGACGCACCTGCTCATCGATCTCAAAGTCGGCGAGGCCGCCGCGACGATCCTCACCAACGACCTCACCCACGATTACGTCCACGAGAACAGCGCGTACGCCTCATGACCGACACCCGGCTGCAAGACACCAACCCCGCCGAGGCCAGCGAGAAGGCGATCACGCTGATCGAGTCGCTGCCGTGGTTGCGGCGCTTTCGCGATCAGGTCATCGTCATCAAGTACGGCGGCAATGCCATGGTCAGCGATGAGCTGCAGGATGCCTTCGCCGCCGACATCGCCTACCTCCGCTACGTCGGTGTCAAGCCGGTCGTCGTGCACGGCGGCGGGCCGCAGATCTCCGACATGCTCGATCGCCTCGCGATCCCGAGCGAATTCAAGGGTGGGTACCGCGTGACCAGCACCGAGGCGATCTCGGTCGTGCGGATGGTGCTGACCGGTCAGATCAATCCCCAGCTGGTCGCCAAGATCAACGCGCACGGACCTTTGGCGACGGGGCTCTCCGGCGAGGACGCAGGCATGTTCACGGGGCGCCGGCGCGGCGTCATGGTCGACGGCATCGAGCACGACCTGGGCCGAGTCGGCGACGTCGTCGCGGTCGATCCGCAGACGGTGCTCGATCACCTCGCCGCCGGCCGCATCCCGGTCGTGTCCAGCATCGCTCCCGATCTTGATCACCCCGGGCATTCCCTGAACGTCAACGCGGATGCCGCGGCCGCAGCTCTCGCGGTGGCGCTCAAGGCGACGAAGCTCGTCGTGCTCACCGACGTCCCGGGGCTCTATGCCGACTGGCCGAACCGTGACTCGCTGGTCTCGCACCTGACCGCCACCGAACTTCGCGCGATGCTGCCGCACCTGGAATCGGGGATGATTCCGAAGATGCAGGCATGTCTCGACGCCGTCGAGGGCGGCGTGGAGACTGCCGCGATCATCGACGGTCGGGTGCCGCATTCGGTGCTCGTCGAGATCTTCACACAGAACGGGATTGGAACCGAGGTGGTGGCTCAGTGAACGACGCAGCAGTGCAGGACGCGGGAACGATCTGGCAGGACGAGGCGGGGCGCGATCTCGTTCGCAGCTTCGGCGACCGGCTCGCCCTCTTCACCCACGGTGAAGGTGCCTACCTCTGGGACGATTCCGGTCGTCGGTACCTGGATTTCCTCGCGGGCATCGCGGTCAACTCGCTCGGTCATGCGCATCCGGTCTTCGTTGAAGCGATCGCCGCTCAAGCGGCCACCCTCGCGCACGTCTCGAACTACTTCGCGACGCTGCCGCAGCTGGAGCTGGCCGCACGGCTGAAGCGGCTCGTCGGCACGGGGGAGTCGGGCCGGGTCTACTTCGGCAACTCCGGCGCTGAGGCGAATGAGGCGGCGTTCAAGCTCGCTCGCCTGCACGGGGTGGCCAAGGATGGCGGCGCAGGGCGTCCTCGCATCCTCGCCCTCACCGACGCGTTCCACGGTCGCACGATGGGCACGCTCGCATTGACCGGGAAGCCCAAGATGCAGGAGCCCTTCCTGCCGATGGTTCCCGGGGTCGAGTTCATCGACACGACGATCGAGGCGCTCGAAGCCGCCATCGACGACCGGGTCGCCGCACTGTTTCTCGAGCCGATCAAGGGTGAGGCAGGGGTCTTGGAGCTGCCGGAAGGCTTCCTCGTCGCCGCGCGCGAACTGACGCAGAAGCACGGCGCGCTGCTGATTATCGATGAGATCCAGACCGGCGCCGGGCGTACCGGTGCGTGGTTCGGGTTCCAGCACGCAGGCATCACCCCCGACGCCATCACCGTAGCGAAGGGCATCGGCGGGGGCTTCCCCATCGGAGCGCTGGTGACCTTCGGGGCGGCGAGCGACCTCTTCTACCCCGGAACGCACGGGTCCACGTTCGGCGGCAATGCGCTCGGCACGGCGGTGGCGAACGCCGTTCTCGGCGAGATCGAGCGTGCCGACCTCGTCGCGAATGCTCGTGTCCGCGGCGAGCAGCTGCGCGCCGCGATCGCCGGTATCGGCTCCCCTCTGGTGGCGGGATGCCGCGGAGCGGGGCTCCTCATCGGCGTGGCTCTCACCCAGCCTATGGCGAAAGAGGTGACGGCTGCGGCTCAGCGGCACGGCCTCATCATCAACGCAGCCAACGACGAGACGATCCGGCTCGCGCCGGCCCTCGTCATCGGCGACGTCGAGATCGACGAGTTCGTCGCCCTTTTCACCGCCGCCCTTTCTGACGTCGAAGCCACTCTGGGCTTGGACGCACCCGCTCTCTCGGAGGTATCGAAGTGACCCGCCATCTGCTGCGCGATGACGATCTGACACCCGATGAGCAGGCGACGATCCTCGACCTGGCGATCGAGCTCAAGAAGGATCGCTGGGCCAACAAGGCGCTGGCCGGTCCCCAGACCGTCGCCGTGATCTTCGACAAGTCATCGACACGCACGCGCGTGTCCTTCGCCGTCGGCATCGCCGACCTCGGTGGGTCGCCACTGATCATCTCCACGGCGAACAGCCAGCTCGGGGGCAAGGAGACCCCGGCCGACACCGCCCGCGTACTGGAGCGTCAGGTCGCGGCCATCGTGTGGCGCACCTACGCGCAGTCAGGCCTCGAACAGATGGCGGCGGGAACCCGCGTGCCCGTGGTCAATGCGCTCAGCGACGACTTCCACCCCTGCCAGTTGCTCGCCGACCTCCTGACGATTCGCGAGCACAAGGGCGAGCTCCGCGGCCTCACTCTCGCCTTCTTCGGCGATGGGCGCAGCAACATGGCGCACTCCTACGTACTGGCGGGAGTCACGGCGGGCATGCACGTGCGTGTCGCCTCGCCCGAGGACTACGCGCCCCGCGATGACGTGATCGCCGCCGCCGACCGCCGTGCCGCAGAGACCGGGGGGTCGGTCACACTGCTCACCGACGCCAACGAAGCCGCGGCCGGTGCCGATGTCATCGTGACCGACACCTGGGTGTCGATGGGGAAGGAGGAAGAGAAGCTGGCACGGCTTCGCGATCTCGGCGATTACAAGGTGACGCGCGACCTCA
>JAHIOK010000380.1 GCA_018895315.1 Actinomycetota bacterium
GAGGTCGAGAGCCGCGGCGCACTGCAGTGGGCAGCCAACGACGGGCTCGACAACCTCAACTTCGTCATCAACTGCAACCTCCAGCGCCTCGACGGCCCGGTGCGCGGTAACGGCAAGATCATCCAGGAGCTCGAGAGCTTCTTCCGCGGGGCAGGGTGGAATGTCATCAAGGTCGTGTGGGGCCGCGAGTGGGACGACTTGCTCGCGCGTGACACCGACGGCGCGCTGCGCAATCTGATGAACGTCACCCCCGACGGCGACTACCAGACCTTCAAGACAGAGAACGGCGCCTATGTGCGCGAGAACTTCTTCGGTCGCGACGAGCGCGCGCTCGCTCTGGTCAAGGACTACACCGAAGACCAGATCTGGAGTCTCAAGCGCGGCGGCCACGACTACAGAAAGGTCTACGCGGCGTACAAGGCGGCATCCGAGCACAAGGGCCAGCCGACGGTCATCATCGCCAAGACGATCAAGGGCTACGGCCTCGGTCCGCACTTCGAGGGGCGCAATGCGACCCACCAGATGAAGAAGATGACGCTGGAAGATCTCAAGCACTTCCGCGACACGATGCACATCCCGATCAGCGATGCGCAGCTCGATGAGAACCCGTACCTCCCGCCGTACTACAACCCCGGGCCGCAGGACGAGACGATCCAGTACCTGCTCGAGCGGCGCCGCGCCCTCGGCGGATTCCTGCCCGAGCGCCGTTCGACGCACGTCGGACTCACCCTCCCCGACGATGCCGCGTACGCGCTGCCGAAGAAGGGCTCGGGAACCCAGGAGATCGCCACGACGATGGCGTTCGTCCGACTTCTCAAGGACCTGTTGCGCTCGAAGGACTTCGGCCACCGCATCGTGCCGATCATCCCCGACGAGGCACGCACCTTCGGAATGGACGCCTTCTTCCCGACGGCGAAGATCTACAACCCCAACGGGCAGCAGTACACCTCGGTCGACCGCTCGCTCCTTCTGGCCTACAAAGAGAGCCCGCAGGGCCAGATCCTGCACGTCGGCATCAACGAGGCCGGCGGTATGGCCGCCTACACGAACGTCGGCACCAGCTATGCGACGCACGGCGAGCCGCTCATCCCCGTGTACGTCTTCTACTCGATGTTCGGCTACCAGCGCACCGGCGATGCCATGTGGGCGGCATCCGATCAGATGGCCCGCGGGTTCATCATCGGCGCCACCGCAGGACGCACGACGCTCACGGGTGAAGGCCTGCAGCACGCGGACGGCCACTCGCACCTGCTCGCCTCGACGAACCCGGCGACCGTCGCTTACGACCCGGCCTACGGGTACGAGATCGCGCACATCGTGCGATCGGGCATCGAGCGGATGTACGGCGGAAACCACGCCGAGCCCAACGTCTCGTACTACATCACGGTCTACAACGAACCGATCGTGCAGCCTGCCGAGCCGGCGGACGTCGACGTGGACGGCATCGTCCACGGCATCCACCGCATCTCGTGGGGCGAAGGCGACGGACCTCGTGCGCAGCTGATGGCCTCGGGCATCGGCGTCACTTGGGCCCTCGAGGCACAGCAGTTGCTGCGCGACGACTGGGGCGTTGCCGCCGACGTGTGGTCGGTCACGTCGTGGACCGAGCTGCGCCGCGACGGCCTGGCTGCGGACGAGCACAACTTCCTGCACCCCGATCAGGAGCCGCGCGTCGCCTACCTCACCGAGAAGCTCCGCGACGCCCAGGGCCCTGTCGTGGCGACGAGCGACTGGATGCACGCGGTGCAGGACCAGATCCGCCCCTGGGTGCCCGCCCGGTTCGCGACGCTGGGGGCCGACGGCTTCGGCTTCTCCGACACGCGCGCCGCGGCCCGTCGATTCTTCAAGATCGACGGTCCTTCGATGGTCGTCCGCACCCTGCAGGCCCTCGCCGAAGACGGCACGGTCGACCGTTCGCTGGCGGCTCAGGCGATCGAGAAGTACCGCCTCCACGACGTCTCGGCCGGCACGAGCGGCAACGCGGGTGGAGAGAGCTGATCGCGCCGATGTCCGGCAGCAGCCCGTCGAGCGACAAGGCTGAGACCCTCGCCTGGTTGCGTCGCCTCTCGGGCGACCTCGCGTCGGCCACTCTGCAGCGCCTGGAGGACACCCTCCCCTGGTACGCCGAGATGCCGCCTGCGCGACGCTCGGCGGTCGGGCTGGTGGCACAGGCCGGCATCAGCTCGTTCATCCAGTGGTACGACGACCCGGCGTCGACTCCGTGGATCGCCGCCGACATCTTCGCCGCCGCCCCCCGCGAGTTGCTGCGGAGCGTCAGTCTGACCCAGACGCTGCAGCTCATCCGCGTCACGGTCGAGGCCACGGAAGAGCGCATCGCGGGCAAGGGCGAACTTCGCGAGGCGATCCTCCTCTATTCGCGCGAAGTGGCGTTCGCGGCCGCCGACGTGTACGCGCGCGCCGCAGAAGCACGCGGACTCTGGGACGCGCGCCTCGAAGCCCTCGTCGTCGACTCGATCCTCACCGGTGAAGCCGACGAAGAGCTGCCGAGCCGGATCGCTGCGCTCGGGTGGCACGGCCATGGCGAAGTATCGGTGCTCGTCGGTACGACCCCCCCGCTGTTCGACATCGATCAGTTGCGCCGTAACGCGCGCGAGATGGGCGTCGATGTGCTGATCGGTGTGCAGGGGTCTCGCCTCGTGCTCGTCATCGGCCGCGCCGAGCTTCCGGCGAAACCCGGAGAAGACGCCGCGGCTGATCTGCCGTTCACCGAGATCGCCCGGCGCCTCGAACCCGGTTTCGGTACCGGATACCTCGTGCTCGGGCCGACGGTCCCCGCCCTGGTGGAGGCCAGTCAGAGTGCCCGCGCGGCTCTCGCCGGATTCGCGGTCGCCCGTGCTTGGCGTGGCGCCCCCCGCCCGGTCGAGGCGGATGATCTCTTGCCCGAGCGCGCGCTCGCCGGTGATCCATTGGCCAAGCAGACGCTCGTAGAGCGGATCTTCCGCCCGTTGC
>JAHIOK010000381.1 GCA_018895315.1 Actinomycetota bacterium
CGCACCCCTGACGCGACGATGCGGCCCGATGTCGAGGCATCCGTCCACGACTCGGTGCCGGTCGCGAGCGCGATCCAGGTCGCGGCGTCGGTCTCGATGACGTTGGGCGGGGTGCCGCGGGTGTGCCGCGGACCCTCGACGACCTGCACGGCCCCGAACGGAGGCACCCGCACTTCGACCGAATGCCCCGGCGCCTTCTCGACCAGCAACTGCAGGAGGTACCGAACGGCGGTCGCGAGGTCGGTGCGCGTCGGGGTGCCGCCGGCCTCCGCGACCGCGGCGAGCGCGGCGCGGCCGTCGTCGGTGGTGATGGCACGGGGCATGTCTCCACGGTAGCCCGTGCCGAACTCCTCAGCTCTGGGTGCCAGGTGCCCGATCCCGGCCCCTTCGCGGCCCAGCGGCCGAAATCTGAGGAGTTCGGCACCGAGTGTGCGCGGTGTCCGCCCCGGACCACGCAACGCGCCGGGGCCACGGCCCCCGAAACCGGCGCCGGTAGGCTGAACGGGTGAGAATCCTGGTCCTCGGTTCGGGCGCGCGCGAGCACGCCATCCTCCTCGCACTCCGGTCGGAGCAGACCGATCACGTGCTGTTCGCGGCTCCCGGCAACGCCGGCATCGCGCGCGACGCCACCGTGGTCGCCCTCGAGCCAGACGACCCGGCCGCCGTCACCGAGTTCGCGAATGCCGAGCGCATCGACCTCGTCGTCATCGGACCCGAAGCACCCCTCATCGCGGGCGTCGCCGACACGCTCCGCGACCACGGCATCCCCGTGTTCGGCCCGAGCAAGGCTGCGGCCGCGCTCGAGGGATCGAAGGCCTTCGCGAAGCGGATCATGGATGCCGCGGGCGTGCCGACCGGTCGCGCCGTGCGTGCGCACACCCTCGATGAGGCCGCCGGCGCCATCGACGAGTTCGGGGCTCCTCACGTGGTGAAGGCCGACGGTCTGGCCGCGGGCAAGGGCGTCATCGTCACCAACGACCGCGCAGCAGCCCTGGCCCACGCCGCCGCCTACCTGCCGGGCGGGCCCGTGCTCGTCGAAGAGTTCCTGGCAGGCCCCGAGGTGTCGCTCTTCTTCCTCAGCGACGGCGACTTCGTGTTGCCGCTGAGCCCCGCGCAGGACTTCAAGCGCCTCGGCGACGGAGATCTCGGCCCCAACACCGGCGGCATGGGTGCGTATTCGCCGCTCCCCTGGCTCACCGAGCGCTTCGGCGGTGAAGACGCCTTCGTCGACCTCGTCACGCGCGAGGTGGCCCAGCCCGTCATCCGGCAGCTGGATGCCGAGGGCACACCGTTCATCGGACTCCTCTATGCCGGGCTCATCCTCACCGAGCAGGGCGTGAAGGTCATCGAGTTCAACGCGCGCTTCGGCGACCCCGAGACGCAGGTCGTGCTGCCTCGGCTGGTCGACCCGCTGTCGGAGCTGCTGCTGGCCGCGGCATCCGGTCACCTCGAAGAACTGCCGCGTCCGGCGTTCGCCGACGCGGTCGCCGTCACCGTCGTTGTGGCGAGCGAGGGGTATCCCGCCGCTCCGATCGTCGGGCGGGCGGTCACGGGACTGGATGCCGCGGCATCCGTCTCGGGTGTCCACATCGCACACGCGGCCACGGCCGAGCGCAACGGCGAGCTGATCGCCACCGGCGGCCGGGTGCTCAGCGTCGTCGGCCTCGGCACGACGTTCGCCGAAGCACGGGACCGGGTCTACCGTGCGGTGGACGAGATCGCGCTCGAGGGCTCGCAGCACCGCACCGACATCGCCGCGGGGGTCATCGAGCGCTGACCCCCGGGATCGAAGCGCCCTCGGGCGTCCGTCCCGGGTGGGAAGATGGCAGGATGCTTCGCCTTGCCCTGACCAATCGCGGCGTCCAGGCCGCCATGCTGGCCGCACTCCTGTTCGGCGCCGGCACACCGGTTGCCAAGCTTCTGCTCGGCGGCGATGTCAGCCCGTGGCTGCTGGCCGGCCTGCTTTATTGCGGATCCGGGATCGGGTTGGGTCTTCTGCGCCTGATCCGCCGCGCACCCCGGGTGCGGCTCGCCCGGAGAGAACTCCTGCCGCTGGCGGGCGCGATCCTCAGCGGCGGGATCATCGCACCCGTTCTGCTGATGCTCGGGCTCTCCCACATGCCCGCATCCGGAGCATCCCTGCTGCTCAACGCGGAGGGGGTGTTCACCGCGGTGCTGGCGTGGTTCGTGTTCCGGGAGAACTTCGACCGCCGTATTGCGCTGGGAATGGTCGCGATCGTCGCCGGAGCGGTCCTGCTGTCCATCCCGAACGGCGCGGAACTCGGCAGCCCCTGGCCGGCCCTTGCGGTGCTTGCCGCGTGCTTCTTCTGGGGTCTGGACAACAATCTCACCCGCAAGATCGCACTCAATGACGCGACCTGGCTCGCGGCCGCCAAAGGCCTCGTCGCCGGACCCGTGAACCTCATCCTCGCCTTCGCGCTCGGTGCCTCCCTGCCTGCGGCAGGCAGCGGCGCTGCCGCGCTCGTCGTGGGGTTCTTCGCCTACGGCGTCAGCCTGGCCCTCTTCATCATCGGCATGCGGCACGTGGGCGCCGCACGCGCCGGTGCGTACTTCTCGGTCGCGCCGTTCTTCGGAGCACTGCTCGCGATCCTTCTCGGCGACCCTGCGACCTGGCAGCTCATCGTCGCGGGCCTGCTCATGGCACTCGGGGTCTGGCTGCACCTGACCGAGCGCCACGGGCACGAGCACACTCATGAGCCCGTCACTCACGACCATTGGCACACCCACGATGACGAGCACCATGACCACGGGCATGCCGAGTCCGTCCCGGCCGGCATCCGTCACAAGCACGAGCATTCACACGAACGCCTGATCCACACACACGAGCACTACCCCGACGCGCACCACCGCCACACCCACTGATCGCGCAGTGCGCGGGCGCTCGCGCACGCGTCCGATCACTGGGTGAGCGGTGGGGAGCTCCTCCACCAGCGCGCCGCTGGGCGAGGACCCCGGGGTTCGGCGATGTTGAAGCTGTCGTAGAACGGCTATTATCTACGCATGAATGCAGATAATCGGATTTGCGGTCGGCTGCCGGAGAGCGACTTCGTTGAGTTGGCAGTGGAGATCTTCGGCATGCTCGCGGATGCCACGCGGGTGCGGATGATTCTCGCGCTCCGGGAGGCGGGCGAGCTGTCTGTGACTGATCTCGCTGGGATTGTGGAGAAGCCGCCGGCATCGGTGTCGCAGCATCTCGCGAAGTTGCGGTTGGCGCGCATCGTGTCGACTCGACAGGACGGGACGCGGGTGTTCTACAAGCTCGCGAACGAGCACGCTTCACAGCTGGTGCGGGATGCGATCTTCCAGGCCGAGCACAG
>JAHIOK010000382.1 GCA_018895315.1 Actinomycetota bacterium
AACGATGCCGCGAAGGCGACCGTCCGGGCGGCCCTGGATGTCGGCATCACCACGTTCGACACCGCCGATGTCTACGCCGACACCGCCGCCGAGGTCGTTCTCGCCGATGCGTTGAAGGGTCAGCGTCGCGAGTCGCTCGAGATCTTCACGAAGGTGTACTTCCCGATCGGCCCGAACGGCGCCAACGACAGCGGCCTCAGCCGCAAGCACGTGATGGATGGCATCCACGGATCACTCCGCCGCCTGGGAACCGACTATGTCGACCTCTTCCAAGCGCACCGCTACGACCATGAAACCCCGCTCGAAAAGACGATGCAGGCCTTCGCCGACATCGTGCGCCAGGGCAAGGCGCTCTACATCGGGGTGAGCGAATGGACGGCCGATCAGCTGCGTGCCGGCCATGCTCTCGCGAAGGACCTGGGCTTCCAGCTGCTCTCGAACCAGCCGCAGTACTCGATGCTGTACCGGGTCATCGAAGACGTCGTCGTCCCCACGAGCCGCGAGCTCGGCATCTCCCAGATCGTCTGGTCCCCCGTGGCGATGGGTGTCCTCACGGGCAAGTACCTGCCGGGTCAGCCCGTGCCGGACGGTAGTCGCGCGACCGACCCGACCGGCGGGATCTTCATCCGGCGTTTCCTCGAAGACGACGTGCTGCGGGCCGTGCAGCGACTCGCGCCGATCGCCGCCGAGGCAGGGCTCACGATGCCGCAGCTGGCGATCGCCTGGGTACTGCAGAACGACAACGTCGCAGCTGCCCTCGTCGGCGCCTCCCGGCCCGAACAGCTGAAGGACAACGTCAAGGCATCGGGCGTCACGCTCGACGCCGACACGATGGCCGCGATCGACACCGCGCTGGCCGAAGCCATCGTCGACGACCCGGCGCTGACCGAGAAGTCGTCGCCGCGCACCCGCCGGATCGGCTGAGATGAGCGCTCTCACCGCATTCCGGGCCACGGTGCCCGACGCCGACCTCGATGATCTGCGCTCCCGGCTCCTCCGCACCCGCTGGGCCGACGCCGCCGTCGACGACTGGTCGTGGGGCATGCCACCCACCGCACTTCATCGACTGATGGACGAGTGGACGAACACCTACGACTGGCGGGCGACCGAGCGGCGATTCAACGAGCGGGAGCAGTACCTCGTGGATGCCGGCGGCACCCGCGTGCACGTCGTCCGGGCGGGCACCCCCGGTGCGCAGCCGCTGATGCTCGTGCACGGGTGGCCGGACGGCTTCCTGCGGTTCGAGAAAGCGCTGCCGCTGCTCGCAGACCGCTTCGACATCGTCATCCCGAGCATCCCGGGATATGGATTCTCCGACCGACCCTCGCGACCGGGATGGGGACCGACAACCGTCGCGGACGCGTTCGACGAGGTGATGGTCGCCTTCGGGTTCGACCGCTACATCGCCCACGGCGCCGACCACGGCAGTGCCATCGTCGAAGCGCTCGGCGCGCGGCATCCGCACCGCGTGATCGCTCTGCACCTCGGCGACGTTCCGGCGTGGCGTCGGTACACGATCGACCCCGACGCATACGGCGCGGCCATCCAGACCTATGCGCAGACGGGGGCGGCCTGGTTCGCTGCCGAGGGCGCTTACGCCGCCGAGCATCGGACGAAGCCCCAGACCATCGGCTTCGCCCTCACCGACTCCCCGCTGGCGCTCGCCTCGTGGATGTTCGAGAAGCTGCACGGATGGGCCGACAACGACGCCCCCGGTGGCGGGCTCACGATGCAGGACGTCCTCGACGACGTCTCCCTCTATTGGCTGACCGGCACCGCGGCCTCCGCCATCCGGTACTACCGCGACGCCGGCGACCATCTGCTCGCACCCTCAGCACGGGCGACGCAGCCCACGGGCTTCACGGTGTTCCCCCACGACACGGTCGTGGCCACGCGTCCCTACGCCGAGCTGTTCTTCGACGTGCAGCACTTCGCCGTGCAGGCGCACGGCGGCCACTTCGGTCCCTGGGAGCAGCCGGAGCTGTTCGCCGCGGATCTGATCGCGTTCGCCGACTCGCTCTGAACGGAACCCGCGCCGAGGGGCGCGCCGCTACGACGCCGCGGTGCGTTCCTCGCCGAGGCCGAGCAGGCGTACGGCGTTCTCCTTCAGCACGAGCCGTTCGACCTCTTCGCCGAGCTCGAGCGCCGCGAAATCGGTGAGCCAGCGATCAGGGGTGAGCGCGGGAAAATCCGAGCCGAACAGCATCTTGCGTTTCAGGTACGTCCGAGTCGCCCGCACCAGATTCGGGCTGAAGTACTTCGGCGACCAGCCGGACAGATCGATCCAGACGTTGGCTTTGTGCGTCGCGATCGAGATCGCCTCGTCCTGCCAGGGCACCGAGGGATGCGCCATGATGACCTGCAGATCGGGGTGCCGCGCTGCGACGTCGTCGAGCAGCATCGGGTTCGACAGGCTGAGCCGATACCCGAGACCGCCGGGCATGCCGGCCCCCACACCGGTCTGACCGGTGTGCACCACGATGGGCAGCCTGCGCTGCTCGATCTCGGCGAACAGCGGGATGTATCGAGGGTCGGACGGGTCGAATCCCTGGACGGTGGGGTGGAATTTGAACCCCCGCACGCCGAGCTCGTCGGCCTGACGTCGCAGCTCATCGATCGCCGCATCGCCCTGGAGCGGATCGACCGTGCCGAAGGCGATGAGGGTATCGGGGTGACGCTTCGCACCCGCGACGATGTCGTCGGTGCTGTTGGGCCGGTGACCGGTGTTGGTCGTGGCATCCACCGTGAACACGACAGCCATGAGCTGTCGCTCCCGGTAGTACTCGGCGGTTTCGTCGAGGGTACGTGTCGGCTCCGAACTGCCGAAGTAGCGATCCATCGCCTCGCGCTGTTCACGGGATGCCCCGTGGTGGCCGGCGTCGTCGATCTGGATGTGGACATGGGTGTCGATCCCACGTATTCCGTCGAGGTTCATGCCGCTCCTCCCTGTGCGCTGCGAGCGGCGATGACTTCGCCGCGGAGCCTTCCGACATCGATCTTGCCGGTGGGGGTGCGCTCGAGAGATGCGCGGAAGAGGATGTGCCGCGGCTTCTTGTATCCCGCGACGACCAGAGCCGTGTGCGCCATCAGCTCCTCCGCCGTGACGTCGCCGGAGCGCTCCACGACCGCGGCGATGATCTCGCCGAAGCGTGGATCCGGCACACCGATGACGGCGACATCGGCGACGGCATGGTGGCTGAGCAGCGCCTCCTCGACCTCG
>JAHIOK010000383.1 GCA_018895315.1 Actinomycetota bacterium
ATACTTCGTGGGTGCTGACAGCGACACGGTCGTGATCTACCGGGGGATCCAGCAGAACATCGGCCCGATCTCGCTGTCGACACCGTACGAAGACACCGGCATCCCGCTGTCGGATCTGTCCGACTTCGTGCGCTCGTCGGTGGAGTCCACGATCTCGACGGCATCGCTGGCCGAGGCGCAGCGGATCGTCGAACAGCTGCGCGTCACGACGGGAGCCACCGGATGACCACCCCCGTGACCGGAACACCGGTCGTCCAGACCGACACCTCAGTGATCCGCGCGCTGAAGAAATTCCGGGTGCCGCAGAAGCAGCGCAACCGCGAACTCGCGCTGCTGATCTTCGTCTTCGTGATCAATGGCGCCGCGGTCGCTCTCGTGCAGCTCGGCGCCGCGGGCGAGATCGACCCGAAGTTCCTGATCTACACGGGCGGGCTGACCGCACTCGTGCTTGCGCTGCACATTGCGCTGCGCCTGGTGGCTCGAGATGCCGACCCCTTCGTCGTCCCGATAGCGACGCTCCTCACCGGCATCGGCATCGCCGAGATCTACCGCATCGACATCGCCAAGAAGCTGCACGGGTGGGATGCGTTCTCCACGAAGCAGCTCGCCTGGGCGGGGATCGCCCTCGTCGGTGCGGTGCTCGTGGTCGTGCTGCTGCGCAATTACCGCCTGCTGTTCCGGTACACATATGTCGCCGGGTTCGTCGGCGTCGCCCTCCTCCTCCTGCCCCTCGTACCGGGCCTTGGCACCGACGCGAACGCCGATGTCTGGGTCTCGCTGGGCTTCTTCTCGTTCCAGCCCGGCGAGCTGGCCAAGATCGCGCTCGGAATCTTCTTCGCGGGCTACCTCGTGCGCACGCGCGAGAGCCTCACCTCGGTCGGAACGCGCTTCCTCGGCATGACCTGGCCGCGCGCACGCGAACTCGGACCGCTGCTCGTCATCTGGGGCCTGTCGCTCGGCATCATCGTGCTGCAGCGCGACCTCGGCACCGGCCTGCTCATCTTCGGCATGTTCGTGGCGATGCTCTACATCGCGACGGGCAAGACCAGCTGGGTCATCATCGGCGTCGTCCTGGCAGCGGGCGGCGCATTCCTCGCCTCCCGGGTGCTGCCGTACGTCGGCGGTCGGTTCGAGAACTGGCTCAACGCCTTCGACCCCGCGGTCATCAATGCGAACGGCGGCAGTTACCAACTGGTCCAGGGCATCTTCGGTCTCGCTCAGGGCGGACTCCTCGGTACCGGCCTCGGCCAGGGTCGTCCCTACATCACGCCGCTGTCGCAGAGCGACTACATCTTCGCCAGCCTCGGCGAAGAGCTCGGCCTGATCGGCGTCTTCGCGATCCTGTGCCTGTACATGGTGTTCGCCAGCCGCGGCATCCGGATCGGTCTCGCCGGCCAGGACGACTTCGGAAAGCTCCTCGCGACCGGACTGTCGTTCACCGTGGCCCTCCAGGTGTTCATCATGGTCGGTGGGGTCACCCGCCTCATCCCCCTCACCGGTTTGACCACGCCATTTCTCGCAGCGGGCGGATCCTCCCTTGTGGCGAACTGGATCATCGTGGCGCTGCTGCTGCGTATCTCCGATGGCGTCCGCAGCCGACCGAGGGTGGTGATCGGATGACCAAAGAGCTCAAGCGGCTCAGCATCCTGGTGCTGTTGATGTTCATCGCACTCTTCGTCTCGACCAGCGTGATCCAGGTGGTACAGGCGGAGTCCCTCGCCCAGGACTCGCGCAACACTCGCGCCCTGTACGACTCGTACCGGGTGCAGCGCGGGTCGATCATCGTCGACGGCTCGGCGATCGCCTTGTCGGTCGCCTCGAACGACGTCTACAGCTGGCAGCGCGTCTACACGGATGCCGCGATGTGGGCGCCCGTGACGGGCTACATCAATCCCGCGCTCGGCTCGTCGACAGGCATCGAACAGTCCATGAACCAGGAACTCAGTGGAACAGCGAGCTCCCAGTTCTTGACGCGCATCGAGAGCATCTTCACCGGTCAGCCGCAGCAGGGCTCGAACGTCGTGCTCTCGCTCAACGCCGCCGCGCAGAAGGCGGCCTACGACGCGCTCGGCGGCCTCCAGGGCGCGGTTGTCGCGATAGAACCGAAGACCGGACGCATCCTCGCGATGGTGAGCACCCCGAGCTTCGACACCAACCAGCTCGCCTCGCACGACACCGCTGCGGTGAACGCGACGTACGACGCACTCGTGGCCAACGCCACCAACCCTCTCTACAACCGTGCGATTGCGGGAAACCTCAATCCACCCGGGTCGACTTTCAAACTCGTGGTCGCCTCCGCCGCGCTGTCATCCGGTAACTACACGCCCCAGTCGACCCTTCCGAATCCGGCGATCTACCAGCTGCCGCAGTCCTCGTCGACGGTGCGCAACGC
>JAHIOK010000384.1 GCA_018895315.1 Actinomycetota bacterium
AGAGGATCTGCCCCTGCGCATCGCCGACCGCTACCTCGAGCTGAAGGTCGCCGGCCGCCTGTAGCCCCCGCCCTGCGGTCACGCCTACGGTGTCGCCGCCGCGCCGCCCCAGCCGAAACCACACCGCGTGCGCGAGACCACACCGTGCGGCGCACACCGGGTGTGGTCTCGCCCGGGAAGTGTGGTCTCGGCGCGGCCACAGACCACCCACCCGCCCAGCCAGACGCACCGCAGGCCCGTCCCACAAAGGGACGGGCCTGCGGTGGCGCGGGGCTCAGACCAGGTCGAACCGGTCGAGCTCCGTGACCTTCTGCCATGCGGCGACGAAGTCGCGCACGAACTTCTCGTTCGCGTCGTCGCTGGCGTAGACCTCGGCGAGTGCTCGCAGCTCCGAATTCGACCCGAACACCAGGTCGGCACGCGTGCCGGTCCACAGCGCTTCGCCGGTGGAACCCGACGTCGACTGGAAGGCGTGCTTGCCGGGGTCGAGCGGCGCCCAGGTGTTGCCCAGTTCGAGCAGGTTGACGAAGAACGCGTTGTTGAGCACACCCGGGGTCGAGGTCAGCACGCCGTGCGCCGAGCCGTCCCAGTTCGTCTCGAGAACACGCAGACCGCCGACGAGCACTGTCATCTCCGGTGCGGTCAGCGTCAACAGGTTCGCCTTGTCGACCAGCAGGTACTCGCCCGGCAGGCTCACGCCGCGCTTGGAGTAGTTGCGGAAGCCGTCGGCGGCGGGCTCGAGGTATCCGAACGACTCGACATCCGTCTGCTCGTCGGAGGCGTCGGTGCGCCCCGGAGTGAACGGCACCTCGACCGAGACACCCGCCGCAGCGGCCGCCTGCTCGACACCCGCATTGCCCGCGAGCACGATGAGGTCGGCCAGCGACACCTTCTTGCCCTCGTCAGCGGCTGAGTTGAAGGATGCCTGCACGCCCTCGAGCACGCCGAGAACACGTGCCAGCTGGGCCGGGTTGTTGACTTCCCAATCCTTCTGGGGAGCCAGTCGCACGCGGGCGCCGTTGACGCCGCCGCGCTTGTCGCTCCCACGGAACGTGGATGCCGCGGCCCATGTGGTCGAGACGAGCTCCGAGATCGTGAGGCCTGTCTCGAGGATCTGCGCCTTGATGGCGGTCGCATCTGCGGCGTCGATCAGTGCGTGGTCGACGGCGGGGAGCGGGTCCTGCCAGATGAGCTCTTCGGCAGGGACCTCGGGGCCGAGGTAGCGCGCCTTGGGCCCCATGTCGCGGTGCGTCAGCTTGAACCAGGCGCGGGCGAACGCGTCGCCGAAGGCCACCGGGTCATCGGCGAAGCGGCGCGAGATCGCCTCGTAGGCGGGGTCGACGCGCAGCGCCAGGTCGGAGGTCAGCATCCGCGGTTCCTGGCTCTTGCCCGGAGTGTGCGCGAGCGGGACCAAGTCGCTGCCCGCGCCGTCCTTCGGGTGCCACTGCCAGGCGCCGGCCGGGCTCTTGAACAGCTCCCACTCGTAGGCGAACAGGATGTGGAAGAACTCGTTGTCCCACCGGGTCGGGTGATACGTCCAGGTGACTTCGAGCCCGCTCGAGATCGTGTCGTCGCCGTTGCCGGTGCCGAACGTGTTCTTCCAGCCGAGGCCCTGCTGTTCGATGGGAGCCGATTCGGGGTTGTCGCCCACGGTGGTGTCGGGGGCGGCGCCGTGCGTCTTGCCGAAGGTGTGTCCACCGGCGATCAGGGCGACGGTCTCTTCGTCGTTCATCGCCATGCGCGCGAAGGTCTCGCGGATGTCGCGGGCGGACTTCAGCGGGTCGGGCTCGCCGTTCGGGCCCTCGGGGTTGACGTAGATGAGCCCCATCTGCACGGCCGCGAGCGGCTTCTCGAGGTCGCGCTCACCCGTGTAGCGCTCGTCGCCGAGCCACGTGGTTTCGGGACCCCAGTACACGTCTTCGTCCGACTCCCAGACATCCTTGCGTCCGCCGGCGAAGCCGTAGGTGGCGAAGCCCATCGACTCCAGCGCGACGTTTCCGGCCAGGATCAAGAGGTCGGCCCACGAGATGCTCTGGCCGTACTTCTTCTTGACGGGCCACAGCAGACGGCGGGCCTTGTCGAGGTTGACGTTGTCGGGCCAGCTGTTCAGCGGAGCGAAGCGCTGCTGACCGGCTCCGGCGCCACCGCGACCGTCCATCACGCGGTAGGTGCCGGCGCTGTGCCACGCCATGCGGATCATGAACGGGCCGTAGTGTCCGAAGTCCGCGGGCCACCAGTCCTGCGACGTGGTCTGCACCTCGGCGATGTCGCGCTTGACCGCGGCGAGATCGAGCGCGGCGAAGGCGGCTGCGTAGTCGAAGTCGGCGCCGAGGGGGTTCGACTCGGCGGGGTTCTTGGCGAGGACCTTCAGGTTCAGTTTCTCGGGCCACCACACGCGGTTGGCGGAGCCGGCGGTCGGGTGCGGGAGCGCACCTTCGGGCTCACTGTCGGTGGGGGCGGGGCCGACGGGCAGTCGCTCCTGGTCAGCGCCGTCGTGGGGTACCGGGCAGCCGGTCGTGATGTCGGACATCTCGTTTCCTTTCGGGTGTG
>JAHIOK010000385.1 GCA_018895315.1 Actinomycetota bacterium
CATCCGCGCGATGTCGGTCCAGTGGCCCATCGTCGGCAGCAGAGCGTGGTCGTAGGTGTGGGAGGGGCGCACGATCGTGATCGGCACGCCGCGATCGCGGTAGGCCGCCACAAGCAGGTCTTCGCACGCGATCTTGTCGCGCGAATACGGCCAGAACGGATTGCGCAGCGGCGTGGATTCGGTCACGGGCAGCTGCCGCGGCGGCTTCTGGTAAGCCGACGCCGAGCTGATGAAGACGTACTGCCCGAACCGGCCTTCCAGGAGCTCGAGGTCGGCTCTGACGTGCTCCGGGGTGAATGCCAGGAACTCCGCGACGACGTCGAACTCGCGTCCTGCGAGCGCCGATCCGGCAGATTCCGGGTCTCGGATGTCGGCGGTGAGACTCTCCACGCCCTCCGGAAGGGGCCGGCGGGCGTTGCCGCGGTTGAGCACAGTGACGGTGTGACCCAGACTGACCGCTCTGGCCACGCTGGCCGCGCTGATCGTGCCGGTGCCGCCGATGAAGAGGATTCGCTGCGCGCTCATCCGTCGACCCTACTCGCGCCGCCGCGCGGGGACGATCGCCCCCGCGCGGGAACGCTCAGTGCGTGTCTTCGGCTTCGATCTCGGTGCGATCGCCCGACCACAGCGTGTGGAAGGTGCCTTCCTTGTCGACGCGCTTGTAGGTGTGCGCGCCGAAGAAATCGCGCTGGCCCTGCACCAGTGCGGCCGGCAGGCGGTCTGCCCGGAGGCCGTCGTAATAGGCCAGCGACGAGGCGAACGCGGGTGCCGGGATGCCCGACAGCGCTGCGGTGGAGACCACGCGGCGCCACGCGGACTGGGCGCGGGTCAGGGCGTCGACGAAGTACGGTGCCGTGAGCAGCACGGGCAGATCGGCGGACTCGGAGTACGCGTCGGCGATGCGGTTGAGGAACTGCGCGCGGATGATGCAGCCGCCGCGCCAGATCTTCGAGATCGCGCCGAGGTCGATGTTCCAGTCGTACTCGGCGGCACCGGCGCGGATCTCGTCGAACCCCTGCGAGTACGCGACGATCTTGGAGGCGAAGAGAGCGAGACGCACGTCTTCGATGAACGTGTCGTCGGCCTGGAACGACTCGCCGCCCGGCAGTCCGCCGGCGACGGCGCGCTGCTCGGGGTGGCTGGAGAGCGAGCGTGCGAAGACGGCCTCCGCGATGCCTGATACCGGTACGCCGAGGTTGAGGGCGGTCTGCACGGTCCACGCCCCGGTGCCTTTCGCTCCGGCCTGGTCGACGATGACGTCCACGAGCGGCTTGCCGGTCGAGGCATCCACCTGTCGGAGCACCTCGGCGGTGATCTCGATGAGGTAGCTCTCGAGCTCTCCGGTATTCCACTCGGCGAACACATCGGCGATCTCGGCGGGGGTCTTGCCGGTCCCTCGGCGGATGAGGTCATAGGCCTCGGCGATGAGCTGCATATCGGCGTATTCGATGCCGTTGTGCACCATCTTCACGAAGTGGCCGGCGCCGTCGTGGCCGACATGGGTGACGCATGGCTCGCCCTCGGCAACAGCCGCGATCGACTTCAGGATCGGGCCCAGGGTGACCCACGATTCGTCGGAACCGCCGGGCATGATCGAAGGACCGAGCAAAGCGCCCTCTTCGCCGCCCGAGATTCCGGCGCCGACGAAGTTGATGCCCGTCTCGCGGACGGCCTTCTCACGGCGGATGGTGTCGGTGAACAGCGCGTTGCCGCCGTCGACGATGATGTCGCCCGGCTCGAAGACGTCGACGAGAGCATTGATCACGGCATCCGTTCCCGCACCGGCTTTGACCATGATGATCGCGGCGCGAGGCTTCTGCAGCGACGCGGCGAACTCCTCGTACGTGAACGCCGGCACGAAGCCCGCTTCGGGATGGGCGGCGATGACGTGGTCGGTCTTTTCGCGGCTCCGGTTGTAGATCGCGACGGTGTTGCCCTCGCGGCTGGCGAGGTTGCGGGCGAGGTTCGAGCCCATCACCGCCAGTCCGACGACTCCGATGTTGGCTGACCCGACACTCGCTTCTGACACACGCACTCCTCGAACGGACGAAAGGGTAGATCTCCAGCCTATTGTCTGCGCGCAGCGTGTGACGTCCGACCGTGGAGCGGGCACGATGGACACGTGCGGATCATCGTGATGGGCCCGAGCGGCGCGGGCAAGTCGGTCGTCGGGGCTCGGTTGGCGGCGGAGCTCGGGGTGCCTTTCCTCGACGCGGACGACCTGCATCCGGCTGCGAACGTGGCCAAGATGGCGGCGGGGGAGCCGCTCGGCGACGAGGACCGGATGCCGTGGCTCGACGTGGTCGCCTCGCGCCTGCGCGATGCTCCCGAGGGCGTCGTCATCGCCTGTTCCGCGCTCGCGCGCCGCTATCGGGATCGACTTCGGGCGGGAGCGGGAGAGGTGACGTTCGTCGAGCTGATGATCGACCGGGCAGAGCTCGATCGCCGCATGCACCTTCGCACGCACTTCATGCCGCCTTCGCTGCTGGACTCGCAGCTGGCGACTCTCGAGCATCTCGCCGACGACGAACCGGGATTCGTCTTCGTCAACGACGGCGACATCGGCCGCGTCACCTCCGCGATCAGCGAGCGACTGCGGGGCCGATAGCGTGCCGGACGCTCAGTCCTTGCGGTACGCGGAGCGACTCAGTGACCAGAAGGCGGCGACGACGCCGAGGAGCCCCAGCGCGCTGATCACTCCGATGAAGCCCAACAGGACGTCGGCTGCGATCTGACTGCTGTTCATCGATTCCTCCGTGGCATTCGGGTGCGTCCTCATCGTAGCGGGCTCGCTGATAGACTCGATTACTGAACTTCGGCGAGGGATGCCTCGGTCCGTCCGAAAGGGCGGATACGGCATCCGTGATCGACGCGGTGATGCAGGCTCACGGCTTTCCTCACGCGCTCGCGTTCGAGTCGAATACCCAGACCCCAACATCCGGGCCCGTGTGCCCGCAAGGAGAACATCATGTCGGACGACACCAAAGTCCAGGCCGAGCTGCGCGAGAACTTCGGCAAGGGCTTCGCCCGCCGTCTGCGCGCCGCAGGCAAGATCCCGGCCGTGATCTATGGTCACGGCACCGATCCGCTGCACGTGGCGCTGCCCGGTCACCAGATCGCGCTTCTGATCCGTCGTGCGAACGTCGTACTCGAGCTCGACGTCAACGGTACGACGCAGCTGACGCTGGTCAGGGACGTCCAGAAGGACCCCGTGCGCCAGATCATCGAGCACATCGACCTCCTCGTCGTGAGGAAGGGTGAGAAGGTCCAGGTCGACATCCCGATCAACGTCGTCGGCGAGTCCGCTCCGGGCACCATCGTCAACCTCGACAACACGACCGTCTCACTCGAGGTCGAAGCCACCAACATCCCGACCGGCATCGAGGTCGACATCGAGGGTCTCGAGGACGGCGCACACATCACCGCCGCAGACCTCGTGCTGCCCGCGGGCGCTGCGCTCGTCACCGAGCCCGAGACGCTGATCGTCGCGATCGGTGTTCCGGTCGACACACTGGCCGCCGAGGACGAGATCGCCGAGGTCGACGCGGCCGTTGCCGCCTCCCAGGCCATCGAGTCTGCGGAGTAGCATTCCGAGAACGCTCCGAAGGGCGCGATCCACACGGATCGCGCCCTTCGGCATCTCCCCCGACGGGCAGGATGAGGATATGGCAGAGACGTGGTTGGTGGTGGGGCTCGGCAACCCGGGTTCGCGCTACGAGCTCACGCGGCACAACGTGGGTCAGATGGTCATCGACGAACTGGCCTCCCGACGCCGCGAGAGCTTCAAGGCGCACAAAGCCAACGCACGTGTGGTGGAGACGTGGCTTCGACCAGGGTCCGCCAAGATCGTGCTCGCAAAGCCCAACTCGTTCATGAACGTCTCCGGCGGACCGGCTTCCGCGCTGGCGTCGTTCTACGGGATCGGGCCGGAGCGGGTCGTGGTGGTGCACGACGAACTCGACATCCCCTTCGACACGATCAAGCTCAAGGTCGGGGGCGGGCACGGCGGGCACAACGGCGTCCGCGACATCGCAAAGGCTCTCGGGACCCCTGATTTTCCACGCGTGCGCGTCGGTATCGGGCGTCCTCCCGGACGTCAGGACCCCGCGGACTGGGTACTCGACCCGTTCGGCCCTAATGAACGCACGACATTGCCGATTCTGGTGTCGGATGCCG
>JAHIOK010000386.1 GCA_018895315.1 Actinomycetota bacterium
AGGCCGGGCTGCCCGAAATCGCCCTTCGCCGCCCCATTCTCGGCGGCGATGCGCACGTCGGTGAAGAAGTGCGCGAATCTTCTGGAGTCTGAGAGGCGGACGAAGCAAAACCCGTCATTCAACTTTTTTATGACGAGCGTCACAGAATCCTTGACAATGACATCGGTATGAATCACGATGATCGGGTCAGCACAGTGGCGTGCATCGGGGAGGAGAAGCCCCACACAGTCGCCGTCGACACCTGCCCATGTCTACGAGAGGCCCGTCAATGAAGAAGAACCTCGCCATCCTCAGCCTGTTGGCTGCGGCTGCGCTCGCCCTCGCCGGGTGCACCGACTCGGCGGCTCCATCCACCACTCCCACCAGCGGCGCGTCCGGTGGTGCGCTCACCAAGGTGCGCGTCGCGGCGCTCCCGATTGCCGAGACCGGCGCTCTGTGGGCGGGCATCAAGGAGGGGATCTTCGCCAAGCACGGCCTCGACATCGAGGTCGTTCCCGCCCAGGGCGGCGCTCAGGCCATCCCCGCATTGCTCTCGGGTGACATTCAGTTCGCCATCGGCCAGCCGTTCGGCCCGATTCGCGCCGATCTGCAGAACCTCGGCGTCGCGATCATCGGTGACTACGCCGACAGCCTGCCGTCGGGGAAGGATGTCAATGCCGTCGTCGCTTTGGCCAGCTCGGGGATCGCCACCCCGAAGGACCTCACGGGCAAGAAGGTATCGGTCAACTCCCTCGGTGCGGCCGGCGATCTGACTATCCGCGCCGCGGTGGACGCGGACGGCGGCGATTCGTCGAAGATCCAGTTCATCGAGGTCGCGTTCCCTGATGTGAAGGCGCAGCTTGAGGCCGGCACGATCGACGCCGGCTGGGTGCCCGACCCGTTCCGGGCCATGATCGTCGGCGCCGGGGGAACATCGGTGGTCTCGCCCTACCAGGCTGTGATTCCCGGTCTGACGGTGCTCACCAACATCACCACTCAGAAGCTCATCGACTCCAACCCCGACCTGGTCTCGGCCTACTCGGCAGCGATGACCGAGACGCTGGCGTTCGCCGCAGGCAATGAGACTGCGGTTCGCGCGGCTATCGCGACGGGCCTGAAGATCTCCGCCGAAGCCGCGGCCGGCATCACCCTGCCGAAGTTCACGTTCGATCTCAACGTGGACAACGTCAAGAAGCTCGCCGATCTCGCTGTGAAGTACAAGTACATCGACTCGCTGCCGAACTTCGACCGTCTCATCCACCAGCAGTGACCGAGGCGGTGGCAGGCGCCCGCGGCGCTGGCAGCGTGCATCGCCGCAGGCGCCTGCGCACCGCTCGGAAGATCGTCCTCGGAGCGCTCGGCATCATCGGGTTCCTCGTGACGTGGCAGCTCGTCTCGCTGCTCCGCATCATCAACCCGGAGCAGCTGCCCTCGGCATCCGACACGTTCGCGCAACTGTCTGTCATGGTGCGTGACCAGGAATTCTGGCGAAACGTCGGCCGCACGATGTCGGCCTGGGCGCTCGGCCTGCTCATCGCGACCGTCGCTGCGACCGTGCTCGGCGCACTGATCGGACTCGTACCGTTTCTCCGGCGCGCGACGCACACGACGGTCGAGTTCCTGCGTCCGATCCCTTCAGTCGCGCTCATCCCGCTGGCCGTGCTCTTGTTCGGCTTCCAAATGACCGGTGCGCTGGTGATCATCATCTACGCGAGCTTCTGGCAGGTGTTCGTGCAGGTGCTCTACGGCGTCGCCGACATTGACACGGTGGCGCGCGACACGGCCCGCAGCTTCGGACTCACGCGACGCTCGCAGCTGCGCAACCTCGTGCTGCCCACCGCGTTGCCCTACCTGATGACGGGGCTGCGCCTGGCGGCGGCCGTCGCGCTCATCCTCGCGGTAACCGCCGAGATGACGATTGGCAATCCGGGTCTCGGGCGCGAACTCGCCGTCGCCTCCGGCATCGGCAACATCACGACGGTGTATGCCATCGTCATCGTCACCGGGGTCTTGGGCCTCATCATCAATCTCGTCTTTCGAGCTATCGAACGCCGGTCGCTCTCGTGGCATCAGTCGGTGCGCGGAGAGGAAGTCCTGTGACCCTCTACACGACCACCGTCCGCACCAGGGCCCCGGCCTCCCGCATCTGGGCGAAGATCGGTCAGAACGTCCTGTACGCGATCGGGCTGCCGATCCTGCTGCTGGTCGGCTGGGGCGTGTGGGCGACCTTCTCGACCTCGCCCTTCTTTCCGAGTCCTCTCACGATCGCCGAGGCGTTCGTGAAGACCTGGATCGGTCCGGCATTCGTGACCGACGTGCTCCCGAGCGTCACTCGGCTGGGCATCGCGATCATCCTGGCGATCATCGTCGGAATCGTGGGGGGCACCCTCATCGGCCTCACCCCGTGGTTGCGCGAGCTGCTCGAGCCCATGCTGGAGTTCTTCCGCGCCGTGCCGCCGCCGGTGTTGATTCCGGTGTTCGTCGCCCTGCTGGGTGTCACCGACACGATGAAGATCATCGTCATCGTCTTCGGCGCGCTGTGGCCCGTGCTCTTGAACACGATCGAAGGCGTGCGCGGCACCGACGCGATCATGAAGGAAACGGCACGGTCATTCTCGCTGACTCCCGCGCAGCGGCTGTTCAATCTGGTGCTCCCCGCCGCGAGCCCGCGGATCATGGCGGGCGTCCGCCAGACTCTGTCGGTGGCGCTGATCATGATGGTGATCTCTGAGCTGTTCTACTCGTCATCGGGACTGGGATACAAGATCAAGTACTTCCAGTCGACCTACCTGATGGCCGAGATGTGGAGCGGCATCGTGCTGCTCGGTCTCATCGGCATCCTGCTGGCTGCCATCTTCTCGCTCATCGAGCGCCGCGTGCTGCGGTGGTATCACGGAATCAAGGAGGTCGAGCGTGTCTGAAGTGCTCCTCGAGGTCACGCACCTCAAGAAGGTCTACGAGTCCTCAACCGGTGTCGTGGAGGCGATCGGCGACATCGGCTTCTCGATGCGCCGCGGCGAGCTGGTGTGCATCGTGGGCCCGTCGGGCTGCGGAAAGACCACACTGCTCAAGTGCATCGCCGGACTGCTCACGCCCACGGCTGGCACGATCGAGCTCGACGGCAAGAAGGTGACCGGCCCGCCTCCGAACATGGCGCTGGTCTTCCAGGAGTACGGGCGCAGCCTGTACCCATGGCTGACCGTCCGCGGCAACGTGGAGCTGCCGCTCACGCACAAGAAGCTCAGCAAGTCCGAGCGCAACCGGCTGATCGATGACGCGCTCACCGCGGTGGGGCTTGATCATGCGGCAAAGAGCTACCCGTGGCAACTCTCGGGAGGAATGCAGCAGCGCGTGGCGATCGCCCGCGCCGTGGCGTACCAGCCCGAGGTGCTCATCATGGACGAGCCGTTCGCCGCCGTCGATGCGCAGACGCGCGCCGATCTGGAAGACCTCGTGCGCGCCCTTCATCGGGATCGAGGGATGTCGATCCTGTTCGTTACCCATGACATCGACGAGTCGGTGTACCTCGGCGAGCGCGTGATCGTGCTCTCGAAGTCGCCGACCTGGGTGCAGGAAGACCTGGCGATCGACCTCGTGCCGGAACGCGATCAGATCACGACGCGCGCGCTGCCCAGGTTCACCGAGCTGCGCACCCACGTCTATGAGCAGATCCAAAGAGCCAAGCGAGGAGAAGCGGTTCGGCCGGGAGCGTGAGCGCCCGAGAGAATCGACTCGTGCCCAATAGATCGCCGCGGCAGCTGCTGCTCGCCCTGCTCGGTGACCACCTGTTAGACCGGGTGGGGACTCCGGTGCGGGCGGCCGTCTTCCTCTCCGTGCTGGAGAGTGCCGGTGTGGCCGAACCCGCCGCACGCGCGACACTCGATCGCATGGCGCGGCAAGGTGTCCTCACCCGTGAGAAGCACGGTCGCGAGATCCTGTTCCGTTTGACGGATGCCGGCAACGCCCTGCTGGCAGAGGCCAGCGGCCGCGTCCGCGGCGCGGCGCCCTTCGACCCGAAGGGCGGCGGGTGGACTCTCGTGACCTTCTCGATTCCGGAGGATCGCC
>JAHIOK010000387.1 GCA_018895315.1 Actinomycetota bacterium
ACGGCGCCTGGCATGTTCGCGACACAGTAGAAGACCGTCCCATGCACGGGGAACGTCGGGTCGGCGTGGGTCGTCGGGTGCGTGTCTTCGAAGCATCCGCCCTGATCGATCGCGATGTCCACGAGCACCGAACCGCTGCGCATCCGCGACACCATGTCGTTCGTGACGAGCTTCGGCGCCTTCGCGCCCGGGATCAGCACCGATCCGATGACCAGGTCGGACTCCACGACTGCCCGGTCGAGGTCGAGAGGGTTGGAGGCGGCCGTCTTGACACGTCCCTGGAAGTGGTCATCGAGATAGCGCAGCCGCTGGACGTTCGTATCGAACACCGTGACATCGGCACCCAGGCCGACGGCGATGACCGCGGCATTCGCTCCGGCGACGCCTCCGCCGATCACCGTGACCCGCGCCGGGCGAGTTCCGGGCACGCCCGACATCAGCAGACCGAGGCCGCCGGACGAGCGCATCAGTGTGTTCGCGCCCACGATCGGAGCGAGTCGACCTGCGACTTCGCTCATCGGAGCCAGGAGGGGGAGACCTCCGCCGGCGAGCTGGACGGTCTCGTACGCGATCGCGGTGACGCCGTCGGCGATCAGGCGATCGGTGAGCGGGCGATCAGCGGCCAGGTGCAGGTACGTGAAGAGCACGAGATCGTCGCGGAAGTATCCGTATTCGCTCGCGATGGGCTCTTTGACCTTCAGGAGCAGCTCGGCGCGGGCCCAGATCTCGGCGGGGTCAGCCACGAGTTCGGCACCGGCCGCCGCGTATTCCGCATCCGGCATGGATGACCCCATGCCCGCGCCGCTCTGCACGAGCACTTCGTGCCCGGCGGCGACCAGGTCGTGGACCCCGGCGGGTGTCAGGGCGACGCGATACTCGTTGTTCTTGACCTCGGTGGGCACGCAGATGCGCATTGCGGTTCCTCTCCGCGCTCCTCGTGGGAGACGCCGTCACACAGTCGGGCGGATGGTCCCGACATCCCGGCCGCCGCCCTGAACGGACAGCGGAAGCAGAGCAAGAGCGTCCGCGACTTCGGCTGACGAAAGCGCGCCGACGTTCTCGAGCAGACGGAGCGCGACCGCTGTGGCCGCACGTCCACTGCCGTCGAGGATCTTCAGCGCGACGGTCGTACCGTCGGGCGCGACCATGATCATGATCCCCTCGGCGCCGAATTTGGCGAACACGCCGAGCCGCTCGATGACCACGGTGTCTGCGCGCCCGGATCCGTCGATCGCCCACGGGTGCTCGCGAACTGCGCGCACCAGCGATCCCGCGTGACGGTGCAGGGCGAAGGGCGAGGACGCGGAGGAAGTGCCGACACGCGATACCGCCCGGGCGAGGCCTGCGAGAGTCATCGCGTACACGGGGGCACCGCATCCGTCGATGGCGGTCGCCGCCGCCCGCTCGCCGCTGAGTCGCTCCACGACATCACGGATGTGCGCCTGCAGCGGGTGTGAGGTCTCGAGGTAGGTTGCGGTGTCCCAGCCGTTGACGACACAGGTGAGGAGCATCGCGGCGTGCTTACCCGAGCAGGTCATCCGGATGCGGGCGGGTTCGGCGTGATCGCGCACCATCTCGTCGCGCGTCGCCTGATCGAACGGCCAGGCGGCGGGGCATCCGAGTGCCTCCTCGCCGAGACCGGCGGTGGCGAGGATGTCGCGCACGACCGCGACGTGACGGTCGGTGCCCGCGTGGCTTGCGGTGGAGATCGCGAGTTGCTCTCCCTCGAGCGGTGCGTTCGCGGTGAGACAGGCGAGCGCCTGCAGCGGCTTGAGGCTCGAGCGCGGGAGGATCAGTGCACCGGGCTCGCCCAGCTCGCGCACGACGGTGCCGTCGGGGGCGAGCACGATCGCCGATCCCGCGTGGCGGGACTCGACGAAGCCGCTGCGTTCGACCACGGCGAGTTCCACGGCCTGGGTCACGGCGAAGGTCTGCGGCACATGGTCAGCCTACCGCCGGGTGAACGCCGTCCGAAGGAATGGCAGACTGTGCGCATGATCGGCGAGCATCGATACTCCGTGGCCGCGACGTGGACCGGCGACCGCGGAACCGGGACCAGCGGATACCGAGACTACGACCGATCGGTGACGCTCGAGATCGCGGGTAAGCCCGAACTGCTGGCGTCGGCCGACCGTCCCTTCCGGGGAGACCCCGCGCGGTGGAATCCCGAAGATCTGCTTCTCGCGGCGCTCGCCGAATGCCACCTGCTGTCCTACCTGCACGCCTGCGTCACGGCAGGCGTCGTGGTCGTCGCCTACCGGGACGATGCGACCGGGACGATGCTCGAGGACGGCCACGGTGGCGGAGCGTTCACCGAGGTGATCCTGCACCCGGAAGTGACCGTCGCCGATGCGTCGATGGTGGATGCGGCGATGGCAGCGCACCGGCAGGCGAACGAATGGTGCTTTATCGCGAACTCCGTGAACTTCCCGGTACGCCACGAACCGGTGATCCGGGTCGCCTGATCCCGCGGTCTCAGCGGCGCTCGTGCGGGAGAACCTGCTTGATGCGGTCCATAGGACTCTGCGCGGGAACTTCGTTGTAGGCGTTCGCGAGCTCCTGACCGGAGAGCGCGTGGATCGCAGCCATGATCTCGTCGGTCGCCAGGCGTCTGGCCCTTCCTGACGAGGCCGGACCATGAGGTGTGAGGTCGATCGGCTCACCGAATTTGACCGTCACCCGCTTCGTCATCGATGGCACCTTCGCGCCCACTGGCATGACCTCGGCCGTGCCGATGAGGCCGACGGGAACGACCGGCGCGCCGGTCTGCAATGCGAGGAATGCAACGCCGGTCCGGCCCTTGTACAGGCGTCCGTCCAGTGACCGTGTGCCCTCGGGGTACAGGGCGACGGCATTACCGGCCTCGAGCAGCACGCGCTGCTGGTCGAGCGCGTCGAGGGCGGCCTGGCCGGCGCCGCGCTGAACCGGGACAGCTCCGATCGCGGCGAAGAACCCGCGCGAGAACCAGCCGGACAGGCCGGTCCCTTCGAAGTAGCTCGACTTCGCAAGGAAGTGCACGGGCCGGGGGGCTGCCACAGGGATGGCGATCGAGTCGATGAAAGACAGGTGGTTGCTCGCGAAGATCACCGCGCCGGATTTGGGTACGTTCGCCTTGCCCTCGATGCGGGGGCGGTAGAGCAGCCGTGCGAGCGGGGCGACGACGACTCGGCCGAGAGCATAAGTCGACCCCATCTGCGTGGAGGCGGCCTGCGGATCGGCTTCGCGGGGTTCGGGGGCATCCTCGGAAGTCACTCGTCGAGGGTACTCTCTTCGGCATTCGTGCACCGCACCAGGGAGTTCTCAGCCAGGACAAAACAAACGTGGGGGAGGATGGGTGAATCCCTATCCCTGTCTGATGAGGTCCTTCGTGCGCATTCGCCCACTCGCCGCTCTGTCCGTTGCCGCTGTCGCGGCCCTCCTGCTGGCCGGCTGCTCGTCCTCCAGCTCGCCGGACGCCTCGGCTTCGCCGTCCGGTTCCGCCGCAGATCTCTGCGCCTCCGCCGCACCTGCGGGCGCAGCATCCAAAGCAGTCACGGTGTCGGGTGCCGAGGGCGCGCCCGCGACCGCCACCTTCACCACGCCGCTCGATGTCTCGAGCGTTTCGAGCATCGAGCGCTCCGTCATCACGGAAGGCCCGACCAAGCTCACCACGGGTCAGTTCGTCTCCTACGCCTACTCGGTCTTCAACGCCACGACCGGGGAGAATCTCGCCACCGTCGGCTACACGCCGGGCGAGATCCTGCCGCAGCAGGTCTCCGCCGCGAGTGGTGGACAGCTCTTCGGCTGCGAAGGCGCTGGGTCGCGCATCACGGCGGTCGCGCCCGCGACCGAATCGACGCCCGCCGTCGTCTACGTCATCGACGTGCTCTCCGTCGTTCCCACCTCCGCGTGGGGCACCGCACAGCCCGCCGTCGCGGGTCAGCCGACCGTGGCGCTCGCCGCCGACGGCGCGCCCACCATCACACTGCCCGGCACTGCGGCACCCACCTCGACCGAGGTCACCGTGCTTAAGAAGGGCGACGGCGCGACCGTTGGCTCGGGCGACAAGGTGCTGGTGCAGTACACCGGCGTCAAGTGGTCCGACGGCACCGTCTTCGACTCCACCTGGCAGAAGGGTGGGGTTCCGACCTCGTTCACGACCACGGGTGTGGTCGCCGGTTTCCAGAAGGCGCTGGAGGGCCAGACCGTCGGCTCGCAGGTGCTCGTCACGATGCCCCCGGCGGACGGCTACGGCGAGAAGAGCGCGTCGAACACCAACGCGCTCGCCGGTGAGACCCTCGTCTTCGTCGTCGATATCCTCGGCACCCAGCGCGCCACGGCGGCTGCGACGCAGTAGTTCGTCGTTCGAGGTTCCTCCGCACGCCCCCGGCCCTAGGCTGGGGGCGTGCGTCGTGTGCTCATCCTCGGTTCCACCGGTTCGATCGGGACGCAAGCTCTCGATGTCATCAGGGCCAACCCCGGCTGGTTCGACGTGGTCGGGCTCTCCGCCGGTTCGCAGCGCGACCAGCTCGAGGCTCAGGCCGTCGAGTTCGGAGTAGAGGCGACCGCGCTCGGTGCGATCGACGCCGAGAAGCTGGTGCGCGATGTCGAGGCCGACGTCGTACTCAACGGCATCACGGGCTCGGTGGGTCTCGGCCCCACGCTCGCGGCCCTCGAGTGCGGGCGCACGCTGGCGCTCGCGAACAAGGAGTCGCTGATCGTCGGCGGAGACCTGGTGAAGGCGCTCGCGGCTCCGGGGCAGATCGTGCCGGTCGATTCGGAGCACTCGGCGATCGCGCAGGCACTGCGCTCGGGCGAGAAGTCCGAGGTGCGCCGGCTCGTGCTGACTGCGTCGGGAGGACCGTTTCGGGGGCGCTCGAGGGAGTCGTTGGCCGGTGTGACGCCGGCCCAGGCTCTCGCGCATCCGACGTGGAACATGGGCCGCGTCGTCACGACCAACTCTGCGACTCTCGTGAACAAGGGACTCGAGGTGATCGAGGCGCACCTGCTGTTCGGCATCGACTACGACGACATCGACGTCGTCGTGCATCCGCAGTCGATCGTGCACTCCATGGTCGAGTTCGTGGACGGCTCGACGATCGCGCAGGCCTCGCCCCCCGACATGCGCCTGCCGATCTCGCTCGGCCTCGATTGGCCGCACCGGGTCTCGGGTGTCGGGCGTCCGCTTGACTGGACGCTCGCCTCAGCCTGGACGTTCGAGCCGCTCGACGAAGAGGCGTTCCCGGCGGTCGCGCTGGCGAAGCGTGTCGGACGCGCCGGACGCACCTTCCCTGCTGTATTCAACGCGGCCAACGAGCAGGCCGTCGACGCGTTCCACGAGGGCAGGCTGTCGTTCCCCGGAATCCTCGACACCATCGATCGCATCGTCGACGCCCACGAGCCGCCCGATACCTTGACTCGCGAAACGCTCGCTGACGCCGAGGCGTGGGCACGGAATGCCGCCGATCGGGCGATCGCCGCAGCATCCTGAGTTCGAGGTCGGTGCCG
>JAHIOK010000388.1 GCA_018895315.1 Actinomycetota bacterium
ACCACGCCTGCGGGTCGTCGGCGAGCCCCGCGAGCTTCGCGGCCTCGAGGGCGACGAACACCTCGCCGGCGACATCCGCCTGGTACTGGCCGACGGCACCGTTACCGACACGCACCGGGGCCGCTCCCCCGTATCCCGGCAGGCTCGTCAACTCGCGCTCGGTGAGGTCGCGCTCACCAGCGATCCCGTACATGATCTGAGTATCTTTCGCGTCGCCCGCGATCGCGCGCAGCAGCCACTGCCGCCAATGATCGGCAGGTTCGAGAAAGCCGTGATCCGTGAGCGCCTCGAGCGTCAGCGCCGCATCGCGCAGCCAGACGTACCGATAGTCCCAGTTGCGGGAGCCCCCGAAGGCCTCGGGCAGTGACGTGGTCGCCGCCGCCACGATTCCTCCCGTGTCGGCGTGGGTGAGAGCGCGGAGCACGAGGAGCGAGCGGATGACGCGATCCTGATGCACTCCGCGATGCGAGATGGTCGCGGCCCAGTCAGACCACTGCGCCCACGTGTCCTCGAGCAGAGCATCGGCATCGACGGGGTCGGGGGTGGCCGTGTACGACGGGAACCAGATCATGCTCAGGTCGATCGTGTCGCCTTCGCCGACCGTGCTCGTGCCGTGGTGGGCGTGATCGATGGGCCGCAGCCGAGCCCCGCGCACCACGACCGCCTCCGGCCCTGCCGCCGCGAGGAGCGCCGGCGCCTCCTTCGTGCCGACCTGCCGCACCCACGGCCGGGCACGGGCGTAGTCGAAGCGGAAGCGCACGGTCTGGGCGAACTCGACCGACCCCGACACACCCCGTATTCGGCGGATCAGGGTCGTCGTGGGCTCATCAGCGGCGAGGAACTCATGTACCTCGGCCACGCCGGTCGCTGTCTGCCACCGCGTGACCAGCACGAACGTGTCGCCGTCGTAGCGGCGCGTGGAGGTGGCGTCCGGATCGGCAGGGCGCAGCATCCAGTGTCCGTGTTCGGCGTCACCGAGGAGGGCGCCGAAGATCGACGGGGAGTCGTACCGGGGGGCGCAGAACCAGTCGATGCTCCCATCGCGCGATACCAGGGCCGCAGTGCGGCAGTCGCTGAGCAGGGCGTAGTCTTCGATCGGAGTGGGCACGGGTCGATTCTCCCCCGTACGGGCCGAGCCGGGTTAGTGTGGCGTCATGTCTGACGCTACGACGCTGGTCGTCCTGGGTGTGTCGGGAGACATGGCTTCCCGGTTGCTCCTCCCCGCCCTCGGCCAACTCCTGCATCGCGAGCCCCGTCGTCGATTCACACTCATCGGGTCGGATTTCAAGGACTGGGACGACGCGAAGTTCCGGGATGTCGTGCGCGCGGCGTTCGAAAAGGCCGGCGCAACCGGCGCCGCCGTGAAGCACGTTGCCGAGACTGCGACCTACCGCAAGGCCGATGCGACCTCGGCCGACGACCTCACCGCACTGCTCTCCGGAATAAAGGGGCGCCTCGCGCTCTACCTCGCGCTGCCCCCGGCGATCGCCGCGACCACCGCCGGCGTGCTCGAGAACGTGACTCTGCCCGCTGACACCGTGCTCGCGCTCGAGAAGCCCTTCGGGACGGACGCCGCGTCGGCCATCACGTTGAACAAGGTCTTGGCAGCGCTCCTGCCCGAAGATCGCGTCTTCCGCGTCGACCACTTCCTGGGGCGTTCGACCGTACTCAACCTGCTCGGGGTGCGTTTCGCGAACCGCGTGTTCGAGCCGGTGTGGTCGGCCGAAGACATCGAATCCGTCGTGATCCGCTATGACGAGAAGCTCGGCCTCGAGAACCGCGCCGGGTACTACGACAAGGCTGGCGCGCTGGTCGACATGATCCAGAGCCATCTGCTGCAGGTGCTGGCGTTCGTCGCGATGGAGCCCCCGGCTGCCCTCAACGCGCTGGATGTCCGGGATGCCACGGCCGCGGTGCTGCGCGCCACGCACGTGTGGGGCAACGATCCGGTGCAGAGCTCGCGACGGGCGCGCTACACCGCCGGCTCTATCGGGCGCCGCAAGCTCCCCTCTTACGTCGACGAAGGCGGCGTGGACCCGAGCCGCGAGACCGAGACCCTCGCCGAGGCGACGTTCGAGGTAGCGACGGAACGCTGGGCCGGAGTGCCGTTCACCCTGCGCTCGGGCAAGGCTCTGGGCGCGGCGTGCGCCGAGATCGTGCTGCGCTTCCGCGAGGTGAGGCACCTTCCGGCAGGTTTCACGGGAGGAGCGCCCGGCGCCGTGCTGCGCTTCTCGCTCGGCCCCGACCGGATGTCGCTCGAGATGAACGTCAACGGCGGCGCCGACCCGTTCGAGCTCGACCGCTCGACCCTCCAGACCGACCTCGGCGCAGGCACGCTGCTGGCCTACAGCGAAGTGCTCGACGGGATTCTGTCGGGAGATGCCGCACTCTCCGTCCGAGGCGATGCCGCGGTGCAGTGCTGGCGCATCCTCGAGCCGATCCTCGACGCGTGGAAAGCCGGCGACGTGCCGCTCGACGAATACCCCGCCGGCACCGAGGGTCCGGCATCCTGGCCCGCCCTCGGAGACGGGCGCCGGTCGAAGTAGGGCGCCCGGCAGGAGACCAGCGGCGGGCGAACTCGGGCTGCTCGGCCACGCAGCGGCGAAGCGTGTCGCGCGCTCAGCGCTCCAGCACCGCGAGGACGTTGCCGGCGGGGTCACGGAACCACGCGATGTCGGGACCGTGACCGTTGCCGCGGGCGATGCCCTTCGCGTCGGTCGGGAACTCCTCGTCGGTGTAGATCTTGGTCACGACACCCCGCGCGATGAGGTCGTCGACCGCGGCATCGACATCGTCTACGGGGAAGTTCAGGATCGTGAACGCTGCCGGCACGTGGTTCGGCTTCGTGTAGACGAGCACGTGGTCGCCCCCGGCCAGGACGAGTTCGAGGAACCCCATCGCGTTCTCGCGCACCTCCATGCCGAGGGTGTCGCGGTAGAACGCCTGGGCGGCGGCGGCATCGTCGACGCTGAAACCGCTGAACGCGTGCGCGGAAGTGAACATGAGGGCCTCCTGGATCGTGTGGCCCCAGCATCCGCCTCGCACGGTCGTTTGTCGAGAGGCGTCAGCGCTCGACGAGGACCCCATCGGCATCGGCCCAGACGTGCCGCCCCGGGGCGAACGTCACACCCGCGATCACGACGGGCACGTCCACTTCGCCCGCGCCGTCCTTCGAGCTCTTCCGCGGGTTCGACCCCAGTGCCTTGACGCCCAGGGGGAGCGCGGCGATCGCCGTCCGATCGCGGATCGCGCCGTGCACGATCACTCCCGACCAGCCGTTGTGCACCGCGGATGCCGCGATCAGATCTCCCACGAGTGCCGACTCCAACGACCCTCCCCCGTCGACGACGAGCACGGCTCCGTGCCCGGGAGTGCCCATCGTCGCCTTCACGAGGGCATTGTCGCGATGGCACCGGATCGTACGGATCGGACCGTCGAACGCGATGCGCCCGCCGAGGTCGAGGAGGGGCAGGGCGAGCGAATCGAGCTCGTCGCCGCGGTCGTCGTACAGGTCGGCCGTCGCGATCGTCATGGGGTACACGCTAACGCCGAAGAGCCGGGAACAGATCAGGCATCCATGCCGTTGCATGCACTGGGCCACCGATGTCCCGACACCGTTTTCATCTCGTCAGGAGTCACCGTGAGCACTGTCACCGATCGTTCTGCTATCACCGAAGCCCCCATCCTCGATGTGCTCTCGGAGCGCTGGAGCACCCGCATCTTCGACGCGGAGGCCGTCATCGACGAAGCCGCCCTCGCCAGCGCGCTCGAGGCCGCCCGGTGGGCTCCGACTGCCGCCAACTCGCAGTCGTGGCGCGTCATCGTCGGTCGCCGTGGCAGCGCTACGCACGCGAGCATCCTCGGCTCGCTCATGGGTTTCAACAGCGGATGGGCCGGGGATGCCGCAGCCCTCGTCGTCTTCGTCGCCGAGACCTCGCGTGACGGCGAGCCGCTTCCCTGGGCACTGTACGACACCGGCCAGGTCGCCGCGCACTTCACGATCCAGGCACACGCGGACGGCCTCTCGACCCACCAGATGGGCGGATTCGAGAAGGACACCCTGATCGCGGCGTTCGACCTCGCCGAGAACTTCACGCCCGTCACGGTCATGGCCATCGGCACCCTCGGCGACATCCGCGAAGCCTCGGCAGAGCTGCAGGCCCGCGAGAACGCACCTCGGGTGCGCCGCGCCGTCGCGGAGTCGGTGCTCGTCAACGACTGAGGGTCATCCGGGGGGCGCCGCCGCACCCCGTTCGCACACCACTCGCATCACCTCTCCACGGCTGCCGAGCGGACGCCTCGGCGGCCGCTGGGGAGCCGAGTTGCGCGAGAACGTGGGACGGTTCGATGAGTCCTCCCCGGGGCGCATCGCGACGTTCTGCCACGTGGAGTGCTCCCTCGTCACCTCTGGCCAACCGGCAGCCTCCCTTCGTGCCCCGGATCTGATGGCGCAACCCCCGCGCCGAGGTGATCTGCGGCAGTTACGCTGAGGCATGACCGCGCGCATCCTGGCCATCGGCACTGCGGTGCCCGAAACCACGCTCGAGCAGCACGACGTGCGGCAGTTCTTCGCCCGGCAACCCGGCTATGACCGCCTCGCGCAGCGCCTCGTCCACGCCGCGTTCGACGCCTCCTCGATCGAGCGGCGGCACTCGGTGCTCGGCGAACTCGCCGGCGGCGCCCGCGGGAGCGGAACGTTCCTCGACGAAGGACGCCTTCTCGCGCCCTCGACGGCCGTGCGCAACGCGATCTACACCCGCGAGGCGCCCGCGCTCTCTGCGAATGCGGCTCGCCGCGCCCTCATCGAGGCGGGTGTCGACGCATCCGAGGTGACCCACGTCGTGACGGCCTCGTGCACCGGCTTCTTCGCCCCCGGCCCCGACTACCGGCTCGTGCGCGATCTCGGACTCGCGCCCACCGTGGAACGCGACCACATCGGGTTCATGGGCTGCGCCGCCGCGTTCCCCGCGCTGCGCGCGGCCGCCCGCATCTGCGCGGCGCATCCTGACGCCGTGGTGCTGGTCTCCTGCACCGAGCTGTGCTCTCTGCACATCCGCTCTTCTCCGCATCCCGAGCAGATCGTGGCCTCCTCGGTGTTCGCCGACGGTGCCGCAGCCGCCGTCGTGACCGCAGCGCGTCCGTGGATGCCGGGGCTGGATCTGGACGGATTCCGCACGACCCTCACGAACGAGGGCGAAAGCGACATGGTGTGGACGATCGGCGACGAGGGGTTCGAGATGACCCTCACGAGCGAGGTGCCCCGCATCATCGGCCGCGAGATCCGCGGAGCCGTGGCGGAGTTCCTCGGAGCGGCGGCGCCCGACGCATGGGCCGTGCACCCCGGCGGTCGCAGCGTGCTCGACCGCGTCGAGTCCGGGCTCGCGCTCGCTCCGACAGCCCTCGATCACTCTCGCGCGGTGCTGCGCGACTACGGCAACATGTCGAGCGCAACCGTGATGTTCATCCTGCGCGAGCTGCTGCACGACCCTGCGGTCGCCGACGGCGCGCGGATCGCGGGACTCGCGTTCGGTCCCGGCCTCACCGTCGAGTCTGCGCTGTTCCGACGCCAAGGGGCTCTCCTTCCGCCTGACGTGCACGCGGACCACTCGATTCTCATCTCGGAGTCGGCATGACGCTCGCTCAGCGGGATGACGATCTGCGCGAGCTCATGGACGATCCCGGGTGCGATCCGGTCGCGCTGCGGCGCACCCTCGCCCGATTCGGACTCGTCAACCGGCTCGTCTCGGGCTGGGGTGCGGTCTATTGCGCCCGCATCCGGCCGGTCATCGCCGCCAACGGCGGTCGCGCTCGCCTCCTCGACATCGGGTGCGGCGGCGGCGACGTCTTGCGCAGGCTGGTCGAGGCTGCACACCGCGATGGATTCGAGATCGAAGGCACCGGCATCGACCCGGACGCCGCCGCGATCGAGGTGGCAACACGTCGCCCCTCCGCCGGTCTGAGCTTTCGGCGCGCCCACTCCGATGCGCTGATCGCCGCTGGCGAAACGTTCGACATCGTGGTCTCGAACCATGTACTGCACCATCTGACACGGGCCGAGATCCCCGGATTCCTCGCATCTTCTGCGGCGTTGAGCACGGGGGTAGCGATCCACTCCGACATTGCACGCGGACGTATCGCGTACGGGGCATACGCCGTCGGCGTCACTCCGATCGCCGCGGGAACCTTCCTGCGGACCGACGGCCTCCGATCGATCCGACGCGCGTTCACCTCTGCCGAGCTCAGAGCGATCACGCCGCCGACCTGGAGCATCGCGGCGCCAGGGCCGTTCCGGCTCCTCGTGGTGCGGGAGGCCGGCGCCAATGGATGACGTGATCGTGGTCGGTGCGGGACCCGTGGGAATGCTGCTGGCCACCGAACTCGCCCGCCGTGGTGTCGCCGCAACCCTGATCGATCGCCGTTCCGGGCCGGGTGAGGGATCGCGCGCGGTCGGCCTGCATGCCACCGCACTCGCGGCCCTCGGGCCCTCGGGCACCGCCGCACGCATTCTCGCGACGGCGCATAGGGTGGAGCGAGGTGAGGCGCGCTCGCGCGGCCGGGTGCTCGGCACCGTTCAGTTCGATCGCCTGCACACGCAGCATCCGTTCGTCGCGACCACCCCGCAGGCCGCGACCGAAGCGGCCCTCGCTGCAAGCGCTGGCGCCGCCGGAGTCGCGCCGCCCTCGTGGTCCACGACGGTGGAGCGGGTGACCCCGTCGTCCCAGGGTGTCGCCGTG
>JAHIOK010000389.1 GCA_018895315.1 Actinomycetota bacterium
ACGCACACCGGAATGCTGTCGAGTCCGGTGAGGATGTCGAGCTTCGTGAGCACGAGGTCGGTGATGCCGTTGATGCGCGTCGCGTATCGGGTGATCGGGGCGTCGTACCAACCGACGCGGCGGGGGCGCCCGGTCGTTGTGCCGAACTCGAAGCCGCGCGAGCGCAGCCAATCGCCCTGCTCGTCGAAGAGCTCTGTCGGGAACGGGCCCGAGCCGACGCGGGTCGTGTAGGCCTTGACGATGCCGACGATACGATCGAGCCGATTCGGGCCGACGCCCGAGCCGGTGGCGGCCCCGCCCGCGGTGGCCGAGGAGGAGGTGACGAACGGATACGTGCCGTGGTCGACATCCAGCATCGTCGCCTGACCGCCTTCAAAGACCACCACGTCACCGGCGTCGAGCGCCTGATTCAGCAGCAGACCGGTGTCGGCGACCATCGGGCGCAGCCGATCGACGTAGGAGAGAAGGTCTTCGACGATCTCGTCGGCGAGGATGGCACGGCGGTTGTAGACCTTGACCAGCAGATGGTTCTTCTGGTCGAGAGCACCCTCGACCTTCTGCCGCAGGATCTTCTCGTCGAACAGGTCTTGCACGCGGATGCCGACGCGGTTGATCTTGTCGGCATAGGCCGGGCCGATTCCTCGGCCGGTGGTGCCGATCTGACGCTTGCCGAGGAAGCGCTCGGTGACCTTGTCGAGCGTGCGGTGGTACTGCGTGATGATGTGCGCATTGGCACTCACCCGCAGCCGCGACGTGTCCAGACCGCGCGCGTTGAGGGCATCGAGTTCGTAGAAGAGCACTTCGAGGTCGATCACGACGCCGTTGCCGATGACGGGCGTGACGCCGGGGCTGAGGATGCCGGAGGGCAGCAGGTGCAGGGCGTACTTCTCGTCGCCGATGACGACGGTGTGGCCGGCGTTGTTGCCGCCGTTGAACTTCACAACCCAGTCGGTGCGCTCACCCAGAAGGTCGGTCGCCTTGCCCTTACCCTCGTCTCCCCATTGCACTCCGACGATGACAATGCCTGGCATGGGGGAGCTCCTCGGGTGGTCCGACGGTACACCTCATCCTATCCAAGTCCCCCGGGTGCCTCCGGGTCGCACCACCGGGCGCTTGCCCACGGGGATCCCGTGCTGACAGCGAACCCAGCGCTCGGCCTCGTCCGCATCACCACGTTCGATCGCGTCGCGCAGCCCCTGATAGCACTCGCGTCGGGCCTCCGCCTGCCACAGGACGGGTTGCATCATGCGCAGATTCCGCTCCATGGTGAGACCCGTCTCGCGCATGATCGTCATGAAGACGTCGTTGCCGGTGACATCCGTCATGAAAGCGAAGAGAGCGCGCGCGCTCGCGTACAGATCATCGACATGATCACGACCGGATGCTTCGATCATCGCGTCGGCCAGTCGCAGCGCCTCGCGCCGCTGGTCGTCGGTCATCAAGCCCACGGCGATGTGCGTGGCAACCCCCGCCTGGTATCCGGTATAGATCAGCGTCTCGGCGATCTGCGCGGGCGACGGCGTGGTGACACGGGTGAACCGACTCGCCACCACTTCGACCAGACCGATGCGCGAAAGGCGCTGGATCGCCTCGCGCACGGGAGTGCGAGAGACGCCGAGAGTCTCCGCGAGCTCGTTGTCACGCAAGAGCTGACCGGGCGGAAGCCGTCCGTCGAGGATCGCCGCTCCGAGCTCGTCGAACACACGGTCAGCCAGACCGACCGCATGAGAGTCGATCTGCACGAATCGCGTCTTCACGGCCGCCTCCAGGTCTCCCGCGAAAGTCCAGCGTGTTCGGGCGCCTCCGGGCAGCGCACCGAATCGCACGACTACCGACCGATAATACGCGCCGGAACCACACTGCCTTGCGGTCGTCGATGACCGGTACTCTGGCGCACACGAAGGAAGGGCCGCACCATGGGATACCCCGTCGCACGACTGCTCGCGGCTGCGCTGGTGTGCACCGCCGTCATCGCCCAGCTGGTGCGCACCATCAGCAAGGGGCTGGCGAGCACAACGCAATACGGCGGACATATCCCGACCCTCGTGACGAACTTCGTGAGCTTCTTCACGATCCAGTCGAATCTCGCGGCCGCGGTGGTGCTCGCGATCGGCGCGATCTGGGCAATTCGCACCAGACGCGGGGCTTCCGTCGAACCGCGCTGGCTCGCCACGCTGCTGGCGTGCGTCAGCACCTACATGATCGTCACCGGAATCGTCTACAACCTGCTGCTCCGCGGCATCTCCCTCGACCAAGGCACGACAGTGTGGTGGTCGAACGAAGTGCTGCACGTCGTGATCCCGCTGTTCCTTCTGGTGGATCTGCTGTTCGCCCCGAGACGCCGCGCGCTGCCCTGGTCGACGGTCGGTGTCATCGCGATCTATCCGATCGTGTGGGTGATCTACACGCTGCTGCGCGCACCGCTGATGATCGCGCCGGCGACCGGGAACCCCTATTGGTACCCCTATCCCTTCCTCGACCCGCATCAGCCGGGCGGCTACCTCGCGGTGGCGGCATACGTGGTCGGCATTGCGATCGCGATCATCGGCGTCGGCGCTTTCGTCGTCTGGGTCGGACGCTACCGCGCGCTGCGGCGCGAGCGCCTCGTCGCCCAATGACGACGCATGTTCCGCTCGCCCACCCGTCCCCTTAGCCTGAGTCCGTGAGCGAAGACACTGTCGGCCGAGCCTCGAACGAGAGCGACCGCGTCGAAACGACCATCGCCGCGGCGATCGGGCGGGCCGTGGCATCCGCCCGCGCGGAACGAAAGCTGTCGATGCGTGCGCTCGCGAGCGACGCCGGAATCAGTCAGCCCTTCCTCAGCCAGATCGAGAACGGCCGAACTCTGCCCTCGATGCTCACGCTCTACCGACTCGCCGGGGCTCTGGGACTTCCCGCCGCCGAACTCATGCCTGCTGAGGCCAGCGCCGCAGACATCCATGTCGTGCGCCGCGATGAGGCCCGGCGTGTGCCGGTGACCGAGGCCGCGAACGCCGGCATCGGACGCCTGCTCACCTCCACCGGCCGTCGGGTGGTCGCAACCGAGTACATCGTCGGACCGGACGACGATATGGGTGACTGGTTCCAGTCCGACGGGGAACTGCTCGTGTATGTCGCCGCTGGGCGGATCGTCGTGACCATCGAGGGTCAGGGCGAATGGGAATTGGCTGGGGGAGATGCGATGACCTACCCCGGAGGCCTCCGCAATGTCTGGCGGGTGATCGGGCCGGCGGCGGCCACCATCCTCCTCGTGCACTCGCCCGACGCGTAACAAGATATTTACATAAGCAATCATTGATTGCTCTGTATTATCAAAGTATGAACGAACCCTTCGCTGTCCCCACCGTTGACCTCTCCGCCTACGTGACCGATGCGAGCGCTGAAAGCAGAGCCGCCGCAGCGGCGGCGCTGGGCGCCGCCTGCCGCACGGTCGGCTTCATCCAGATCATCGGCCACGGCATCCCGACGGCGGTGACCGACGGCCTCGCCGAAGCCATGGACGACTTCTTCGCGCAGGATCTGGCCGCGAAGAAGCGCTGGGTACGCCCGTCGTCCGAGAACCGCGGCTATTCGCCCCCGAAGAGCGAATCGCTCAGCTACTCGCTCGGAGTAGACCCCGTCACCCGCATGAACGATTTCTTCGAGGCGTTCAACATCGGCAGCTCCGCGGCAGACTTCCCCGGCTTCACCGACGAGACCGGAGATTACGCAGCCAACACGTGGCCCGACACCGCCGGGTTCGAAGAGCGCCTGTCGACGTATTTTGCCGAGGCCCGGCGCGTCGCCTTCACGCTGCAGGACGCATTCGCCGACGCGTTGGGCATCTCCGCGGACGTCTTCCGCGCGGTATCGGACCACCCGATCAACGTTTTGCGCATGAACAACTACGCGCTGCCGCCCGGCAGCATCGAGCTGGGCGCCGACCTCACCGGGATGGGCGAGCACACCGACTTCGGAATGGTCACGGTGCTGTGGGCCGATCGTGTCGAGGGTCTGCAGGTACTAGGCCGCGATGGCCAGTGGCACGACGTGATGCCCGCCGAGGGCGCGTTGCTCGTCAACCTGGGTGATATCGCGGCACGCGTGACGAACGACGAGTGGATGTCGACGCTCCACCGTGTCAAACCGCCGATCGTCGACGGCACGATCAAGCGACGCCGGTCGGCTGCCTTCTTCCACGACTGGAACGCCGATGCCATCATCCACACGCTGCCGTCGATCCTCGACCGCGCCGAGGCGCTCTACGAACCGATCACGGTCGCCGAACACGTGAAAGCGAAGCTGCGCGGATCGCGGGCGGGCGTGAAGAACACTACCGCCGTGCGCGAGCAGGAGCGCGTGAAGTCGGCCTCGCTGTGACCGGCCCCACCGCCGCGTCGTCACCGGCGATCCCCAAGGCGGCTGCGCACACGAGTCGTCGGCGGTCGCTCAGTAGAATCGAGTCATGTCGAAAGTTCTCACCTCCCTGCCCGTCGGCGAGCGCGTCGGCATCGCCTTCTCGGGAGGGCTCGACACGTCCGTCGCCGTCGCGTGGATGCGAGACAAGGGGGCAATCCCCTGCACGTACACCGGCGACCTCGGCCAGCCCGACGAGCCCGACGTCGATGCCGTGCCCGCGCGCGCCCTCGAGTACGGCGCCGAGCTGTCCCGGCTCATCGACTGCAAGACCGCACTGGTCGAAGAGGGGCTCGTCGCCCTCGCGTGCGGTGCGTTCCACATCCGCTCCGGTGGGCGCACCTACTTCAACACCACGCCGCTCGGCCGCGCCGTCACCGGCACGCTGCTCGTGCGCGCGATGAAAGACGACGGGGTCGACATCTGGGGCGACGGCTCCACATACAAGGGCAACGACATCGAGCGGTTCTACCGCTACGGTCTGCTCGCAAACCCGCGCCTGCGCATTTACAAGCCCTGGCTCGACGCCGACTTCGTCACCGAGCTGGGCGGCCGCCAGGAGATGAGCGAATGGCTCGTCGCACACGGCTTCCCCTACCGTGACTCCGCCGAGAAGGCCTACTCGACCGACGCGAACATCTGGGGCGCCACCCACGAGGCCAAGACGCTCGAGCACCTCGACGTCTCGCTCGAGACGGTGCAGCCGATCATGGGCGTGCGATTCTGGGACCCGTCCGTCGCGATCGAGACCGAAGACGTCACGATCACCTTCGACGCCGGTCGCCCGGTGGCCCTCAACGGCGTCGAGTACGGCGACCCGGTGGCCCTCGTCGCGGACGCCAACGCGATCGGCGGCCGACACGGCCTCGGCATGAGCGACCAGATCGAGAACCGCATCATCGAGGCCAAGAGCCGGGGCATCTACGAAGCACCCGGAATGGCGCTGCTCTTCATCGCGTACGAGCGCTTGGTCAACAGCATCCTGAACGAAGACACCCTCGCCACCTATCACGAGCAGGGTCGCCGCCTCGGACGTCTCATGTACGAAGGCCGCTGGCTCGAGCCGCAGTCGCTCATGCTGCGCGAGTCGATCCAGAAGTGGGTCGGTTCGACGATCACGGGTTCGGTGACGCTGCGCCTACGCCGCGGCGAGGACTACACGATCCTCGACACCCGCGCCTCGGGAATGTCGTATTCGCCCGAGAAGCTCTCGATGGAGCGCGTCGGCGATGCCGCATTCGGTCCCACCGACCGCATCGGCCAGCTGACGATGCGCAACCTCGACATCGCGGACTCGCGTGCGCGCCTCGAGCAGTACGCCTCGCTCGGGCTGATCGGCGGGGCCACCGGCGAGCTCGTGGGCCACCTCGAAGAGGGCGGCGCCGACGAGATCACCGAACACGCCTCCGAGTACTCCGCAGCACGCGAACAGTTGGCGGATGCCGTGGACGAGGCATCCGAGTCGGCCTCGTTCGATTTCGGCGCCGACTGATCACATCCCGATAACTTGCACACTAATGTGCAAGTTAGTACGCTCGTGGCATGAGCACCCCTCCGCCCACGCGCCGGCCGCGACGTGACGCCGTCGAAAATCGCGCTGGCATCCTGACCGCGGCAGCCGTCGAGATCGCCCGCGATCCCCACGCATCGATCGACACGATCGCCCGCAGCGCCGGGATGACGCGCCGCGCACTCTACGGACACTTCGACGACCGCGACGCCCTCGTACGCGCGGTCATCGCCGCCGGCGCACAGCGCTTCAACGCGATCGCTCTCGGGATCGACGACGTCGAACCCGTGGTCGCACTCGCTCGCCTGGCCGCCGCACTCTGGAGCGAAGCCGCCGCCGTGCAGGTCGCCGCAGCCATTGCGCTCGACGACAGGCACGTCGACGAGACCGGTGCGGCACTGGCACCGCTGCGTCGTCGGGTGGTCGACATCGTGCGCAGCGGCCAGGAGGACGGCACCCTGCGCACCGACATCGCCGCCCCCACCGTCGCACGCCTCATCGAAGAGACTGCGCGCGGCATCGTGACCAAGATGGATGCCTCCTCCCCCCAGGCTCGCCCGCTGGCCGTGCGCGCTGTTCTGAGCATGGCGGGACTTTCGTGGCGCGAGACCGCCGCCGTGCTGACGGCGCACCCAGATCTGACCGAGGAGCTGTGATGCGCATCGATCTGCATGAGGTGTCCAAGGGCAAGCGTGGGCAGGCGCTGCCCCCCACCAGCCTGTCCTTCGCCACCGGAACCGCGCTGCTCGCTCTCGCCGAGACCGAGCAGCGCCCCACGGTGCTGGGCCTGATCGCATCGGGGCGGATGCGACCGGATGCCGGATCCGTCGGCTTCGACCCTGGCAGCGGCGTCGCGAATCTGCGCCGACGCGTCGCGCTGGTCGACGCCCCCGACGTGTGCGACCCGGCACCCAATGTGCCGGTAGCGGGCGTCGCCGCCGAAGAACTCATGTTCGCCGGCAAGCCGTCGACCCCCCTCGCCGTACGCCGCTGGTTGGAAGAACACGAGATGCGCTCGCTCGCGTCCGTGCCGATCGCCGATGTCTCGCCGCGCGAACGGGTGCGGTTGCTGCTCGAGCTCACCGCGCTCCGTGACGGGGTCGACGGCATCGTGCTGGTGGCACCCGACCGCCACGGCGGCGACCCGGAGGAGTGGTGGGAGCTCGCAGAGGATTTTGCGGCACGCGGATTCGCGGTGCTCGTGATCGCCGGCGAAGCGTCGGCCATGGTGCTCGACGGTCGGGCGGCCCGCGCCGAGACATCCGCCGCCGCCGCCGAGATGAGGATCATCGGCCCGGATGAGGATGATTTCGAGGACGAGGTCCTCGGATCGAGCGATTCTCCTCCGGCCGAGGCCGCGCTGGGCGAGGAGCCGGTGTCCGACCAGAAGCTGGCGGACGAGGCATCCGAAATTCGGACTTACCCACCGATTTCGGATGATCCCGCGGAAATCCTCCGAGATTCGGGCGATTCTCCGAAGATCGCCGACGCCGACGTCGCACCCGCCACCGATCCCGAGGAGGAGGCACGATGAAGATCCCCGCCATGATCGCCGCCGAACTGCGCCGCCTCACGGCGACGCGCATGTCGGTCATCGCCCTCGTCGCCCTCATCGCCGTGCCCGTCCTCTACGGCGGGCTCTACCTGTGGGCGAACCAGGATCCCTACAGCCGATTCGCCGAGGTTCCCGTCGCGCTGGTCGTCGAAGACGACGGCATCCCGGCGTCCGGCGATGTGGCCGCCACGAACTACGGCAACCAGGTGGCCACGCAGCTGCTCGACGGCAGAGCCTTCGACTGGCAGCTGATGAGCCCGGATGCCGCAGCCCGGGCCCTGCACGACGGTGCCGTGGACTTCACCGTGACGCTGCCCGCCGACTTCTCGTCGTCGCTGGCGTCGGCCTCGGGCACCGGCCCGCACCAGGCCCGCATCGACCTCGAAACCAACGACGCCAACAACTACCTCGCCTCGACGATCGGCACCCAGGCCGTAGAGAAGATCCGGCGATCGGTCGCCGAGCTCGTCGGGAAAGAGGCCGCCACACGGCTGTTGGGCGCAATCTCCGACATCCGCGGACAGCTCGTCACGGCCGCCGACGGCGCCGCGCAGCTCGTCGACGGCACGACGCAGGCGGCGTCGGGCTCCGGACAGCTCGCGTCGGGGTCCTCGACGCTCGCCGACGGCACTGCGACGCTGGCGAGCGGCGCACACACCGTTTCCGATGGCGCCGCGCAGGTCTCCACCGGCGCGGCCCAGGTGTCGTCGGGAACGGCGCAGGTCTCGAACGGCGCAACACAGGTGGCCGCGGGTGCCAGCACGCTCGCCGGCTACGCAGACCAGGCGGCGACCGCGGTGCAGTCCGCAGCGAATTCGGTGCCCCAAGTTCGTGCCGACATCGCGGCCGAGCTCGCCACCCAAGGTCTCGACCAGACCCAGATCGACGCCGTCCTCGCCAAGCTCGATCCCCTCGGCGCGGCGGTGACCTCGGGCAACACCAAGGTGCAGGCCGCCGTCACCAAGGTCGATCAGCTCTCCTCGGGTGCAGCTCAGGTCGCCTCGGGTGCCGCGCAGGTCGCTTCAGGATCAGCGCAACTCGCCTCCGGCTCCGCCCAGGTCGCGTCGGGGTCGTCTCAGGTCGCCGCCGGTGCAGACTCCGCAGCATCCGGTGCCGCGCAGCTGCGCGACGGTGCCGCCACGCTCTCCCGCGGACTCACCCAACTCGTCACGGGAACCAGCCAGCTGCACGACGGCCTGGCCGCCGGAGTCGCACAGATCCCCGACTCGGATGCCGATCTCCGGGCGCGGCAGGCCGCAACGATCGCCGACCCCGTCGCCGTCGAATCGGGCAAAGTCGCGACAGCGAACAGCTACGGCGCCGGGCTCGCTCCGTTCTTCGCCGCCCTGGCGGGCTGGATCGGCATCTACGCACTGTTCCTGATCGTCAAGCCGATCTCACGGCGCGCGGTCACCGCTCTGCACTCCCCCATCCGTGTGACCCTCGCAGGCTGGCTCACCCCCGCCATTCTGGGTGCCGTGCAGATGGCGGCGCTCTTCGGTGTGCTCGCTCTCGCGCTGGGCTTCGGGTTCGCCAATCCGGTCGGCACGCTCGGGGTGATGGTGCTCGCCTCGTTCACCTACGCGGCGATCATCCTCGCGCTGAATGTCTGGCTCGGATCGGTCGGTCAGTTCGTCGGTCTCGTGCTGATGGTGCTGCAGCTGGTTACCGCGGGAGGCACGTTCCCCTGGCAGACGCTGCCGGCACCGCTGGCCGCACTGCACCACGTCCTGCCGATGGGCTATGTCGTGGACGCCATGCGCCAGCTGATGTACGGCGGCGACCTGGCCCGCGCCGGGACCGACCTCCTGGTGCTGGCAGGCATGCTCGTCGGAGCTCTGCTGGTAGCCGCGATCGGAGTGACCCGCATGACCCATCGACGTACACTGCGCGACCTTCAACCGAGCCTGATCGGCTAGCGGCAGATAGGCGACGATCAGGGCTTTGCCACGAGTCGCTCAGGAACGGCGGCTACCGTGGCCGAATTCGCCGTGCACACCTCGTGCGCGACGAATGCCTCGGCATCGCCCGCCTCGCGGGCACGACGGTTCAGCATCCCGACCAGACAGCGTCACCCGAAGACGCGGTGAGAGCCCGGAGCCGAGGAGACCACGCCTGCTCGGGCGCCGCGCGCTGACGTGCGCGTCCGCAGCCGTCGTCGCGGTGCCATCGCGCCCGCGGCCACGGTCCGACCAGCAGGGGAGTCCGAACATTGGAGCCCCGTGCGCCCCCGCACCCACACCCCAACCAAGGCCGTCGCCGCCACCACACTCGCGCTGCTCTGCGTCCTCGCGACCACCCCGAGCGCCGCATCCGCCGCCACTCTTCCCCCCTCCGATACCCCCGCGACCGCGGGTTCCGTGGTCAGCGAGTCCGTCGCCGCCACCACGCTGGCTGCCGCCTCTGATGCCGTGACCGCCGGCCGCGCCGCCGTGCAGGCCGCGACCGGCAAGGTCGACACCACCCAGCTCGGCATCCAGATTGCGCAGCTCGACGACGCCGCAAGTCAGCCCGAGTTCATGGTGGCTGCCTTCACCGGACTCCTCACGCAGACCACCGCCGAGGTGTCCGCCGCGGTCGCCGCCTACGACGCAGCTCAGGCGCAGGCAGCGCAGAAGGCCGCGGAGGCACTCGCTCAGGCGAACACTCCCGCCGGCGCCCGGGCCACCGCGAGCGCCCTCGCCCAGAGCACGTACGGCTGGGGTAGCGCGCAGTTCTCGTGCCTCTCCTCGCTGTGGCAGAAGGAGTCGGGCTGGAACTACCGGGCCTACAACAGCAGCGGTGCCACCGGCATCCCGCAGGCGCTCCCCGGCTCGAAGATGGCGGCGTTCGGCACGGACTGGGCCACCAACGCGACCACTCAGATCAAATGGGGCCTCGACTACATCTCCCGCGCCTATGGCACCCCGTGCGCGGCCTGGTCGCACTCCCAGTCCG
>JAHIOK010000390.1 GCA_018895315.1 Actinomycetota bacterium
AGCGCATCGACGAGCGCTGCGAAACCGTCCATGTCGATGAACGCGTAGTACGGAACCTGGATGCCGAGCAAACCCTCGACAGCGTCCTTCGTTGCCTCGACACCGGGCGACGAGCCCTGCGACACCGCATCAGGGTAGATCGCATTGCCGTCACGACAGATCTCGACCTCGGTGTAGAGCTGGTTCATGCCGCTGCCCCAGCCGCAAGTCGCGTCGGCATGGCCGGTGTGCACCTTCGGATAGAACTGCTTCATCGGACTGCCGTCGCTGAACGGGAACCCGCCGAGGTCACGCGGAATGCCGATGATCGTGACAGCGCCGGTGTCGGCGTTGATCGACACGACCGAGATGCTGTCGAACCGCATCGAATCGCGCCCCGTGCCGCTGTCTGCCCCGAGGAGCAGGATGTTGTAGTACCCGTCGGACGGAGGAACGGATGCCGCAGAAGCCCCGAAGATCGCTCCGAGCGCATCACGGGCAGACCCCGTGACCCGCGCCCCGTAGACCGCACCGCCGGTCGAGAGAACGAGGCCTGCGGTGGCCAGCGCGGCGATGCCGATGCGCGCGAGTGGTCTGGTCTTCACGAGTCGCACGATGCGGAGCGTGTCGAAGGTCAGCACGAGCCAGAGCACACCGTACGCGGCGAAGACGACCTGAGCCAGCGTCAGCGCGAACCAGTTCGTGGCGACCGTGAAGAACGCCTGGCGCCAGAGCAGCACCGTCAGGGCCGCCAGCACGACGAGCACCCACATGGCGAGGGTCGCTCCGAGGCCGATGCGACCGAGACGCCTGTTGCCTGCGAGAGACTGCGCAGATCCGGGGAGCAGGAAATTGAGGGCGACCAGCCACCAGCCGCGCTTGGCCATCACCTCGGGGGACGAGGTGTTCGGATAGCGCAGCGGACGCTCTTCGACCAGGTGGCGAGGCATCGGCGGGCGCGGGTCTATCCGCCGCGGCGCGCTGGTGACGCTCACAGCGAGCCCTTCAACCGGAGATTCTTCTCCTCGACCTGCGCCTCGAGGTCGCGGGCGTACTGCTCGACACGGTCAGCGAGAGCGGCATCGGATGCGGCGAGAAGTCGGATCGCGAGAAGCCCCGCGTTCTTCGCACCGCCGATCGACACCGTGGCCACGGGAATGCCCGCAGGCATCTGCACGATGCTGAGCAGCGAATCCATGCCGTCGAGGGTGGCGAGCGGGACCGGCACACCGATCACAGGCAGTGGGGTCACCGAGGCGAGCATGCCGGGAAGGTGGGCTGCTCCCCCGGCGCCGGCGATGATCGTCTTGAGTCCTCGTGCGCGGGCTTCCCGCCCGTAGCGCAGCAGCTTGTCGGGCGTGCGGTGGGCGGAGACCACCTCGACCTCGTGTGGGATACCGAAATCGGTGAGCACCTGCGAGGCATCGCACATCACGCGCCAATCCGAGTCGGAGCCCATGACGACACCGACCAATGGCGCGTCGGAAGAATGCAGCGGCCCAGTCACCCGTCCAGGCTAAGACGAGGGCCTGAACAAACGCCGCAACGGCACGGCGTGATTATCGTCAGTCGAAGTGGGATGCCGCGCCACGCGCTTCGTAGACCACGTCGTCGAGCTCCGCGCCGGATGCATTGACGTGGCCGACCTTGCGACCGGGCCGCGGCGCCTTGCCGTAGGTGTGGATCTTCGCGGCAGGGTGCGCGACCATCGCCGCCGCGAATCGTTCGTCGAGACCACCTTCGGCGGGGCCGCCGAGAATGTTGATCATGACCGACCACGGGGCCCGCGGCGACGGGTCGCCGAGCGGCAGATCGAGCACGGCCCGCAGGTGCTGCTCGAACTGGCTCGTGATCGCGCCATCCTGGGTCCAATGCCCGCTGTTGTGCGGACGCATCGCGAGTTCGTTGACGAGGATGCGCTCGTCGGTGGTCTCGAAGAGTTCTACTGCCAGCATCCCCGTCACGCTGAGCCCTTCGGCGATCGTGATGGCGACGTGCGCTGCGGCATCGGTGAGCCGTTTGTCCGCATGCGGAGCAGGAGCGAGCACTTCCGCGCAGACGCCGTCACGCTGCACGGTTTCGACCACGGGATACGTGCGCACTTCACCAGAGGGTCGTCGCGCGACCTGCTGCGCGAGCTCGCGCGAGAAGTCGACGAGTTCTTCGGCCAGCAGCGACCCGCCGTGGGCGTCTTCGGCGAGCGTCGCGAACCAGTCGTCTGCCTCGGTCGCGGCAGAGACGACGCGCACGCCCTTGCCGTCGTACCCGCCACGGGGCGTCTTCACCACGACTCGACCGCCGTTCTCGTCGAGGAAGGCCTGGAGTTCACCTGCATCCGAGACCGCTGCCCACCGCGGCTGCGGCATCCCGAGTTCGTCGAGTTTGGCGCGCATGAGCAGCTTGTCCTGTGCGTAGAGCAGTGCATGGGGGCCCGGGTGCACGGCGACGCCCGCGTCGACCAGGGCATGCAGCACGGCCTGTGGCACGTGTTCGTGGTCGAAGGTGATGACGTCGACCTCGCGCGCGAAGGCCAAGACCGTGTCGGCGTCGGTGTAGTCGCCGACGTCGGTGGCGGCGAGTGCGGCCGACATTCCCGACTGCTCAGCCAAGACCCGCAACTCGATGCCCACCTCGACCGCCGGCGCGATCATCATTCGCGCCAACTGGCCTCCGCCGACCACTCCGACTCGCAGCGACATGTCGCCCCCTTCTTCGGGTCCATTCTCCCCCGTGGGTCCATCGCGCCGCGAACTCGCCTCAGGGCAGAGGCGGCGGCGGCGGATAGCCCGGCATTCCGGGCAGCGGCTGCGCGTCACGGTGCGCAAGGATCTGGCTGACCTCGACCTGGTCGACCAGCACTTCGTGCACGAGGTGGACTCCGGGAACGTCAGCCAACCGCAGCGGCTGGTCGACACCGTTCACCAGGGTCAGGGTGCCGGCACCCCACATGCGCTGGAGGATGCCCCGACGCAGCTGAATCGTGTAGCCCCGGGCGTGCGAGAACTCGTGCTGCCGCCGCCGGAAGAGCCCCGACTTCGCGATCACGCGTCGTGTCGTGATCGTGTAGCTGCGACGACTCCACGCGGCGAACGGCAGGAGAACGAGCAGCACCACGACGACCCCGGCTGCCGTGAGCAGCATCCAGTCTTCGAAAGGAGCCGGGAGGTTGCGATAGAAGTAGCCGCATGCCCCGACCACCGCGATGAGCACCAGCGCCGACCAGAAGAGCCGGCGCGCATGCCCGTGGAAGCGGGCGACGCCGAGCTCGGGAGTGGGCGCACCGGGTGCAGGGGTGGGAGGTCGGCCTCCGAAACTCACCGGCTGGGTCATGCACTCATTGTCAGCGATTGCGGAGCGGGCGCGGTTCACCTCGCCGGTACGGCGGTGGATCCCTCCGGTCCGGGTGGGCGCGGTGTCGGCTGCGGGGACGATTCGATGTCAGCGGACGTGAAGGACGTCACCCGCGGAGACCGCGGTCGAGGTAACGCCACTGACGACGACCAGCCGCCCCTCGGGGTCGATTCGCTGCGCACGCCCGACGAGGGCGGTGCCATCCGGCAAGGACACGCGCACGTCGCTCCCGAGCGTCGTGCAGAGCGCTTCGAGCTCGCCCAGCACACCGGAGGCCGCCGCATCCCCGCCGGAGACTGCGAGTGCGGCGAGCAGTTCGTCCAGCGCGCGCAGGTAGTCGGCGAGCAGGCGGTCATCGTCGACGTCGCGCCCGATCGCGGCAAACGAGGTCGCTGTCGTCACGGGCAGGTCGGCGCGCGACATCCGGGTGTTCACTCCCGCGCCGATCACGACAGCATCCGGATGCCCCGGCACGGCCTCCGCGAGGATTCCGCAGATCTTCGCTCCGTCGACCAGCACGTCGTTGGGCCACTTGAGACCCGTGCTGTGGCCGGTGCCGGCCAGTTGAGCGGCGACCGCCCGGGTCATCGCGGCGCCCGCGGCGAGCGGGATCCACCCCCGGGCCTCCATCGGGATGCCCGCGACGCGGACCAGCACCGATACCGCCAGGGCCGTGCCGGCCGGCGCCGTCCACGTGCGGTCGAGGCGACCACGGCCCGACCGCTGGTCGGTGGTCAACCGCAGCGACAGATGCGGCCATCCGCCCGGATCCGCCGCAGCCGCGGCTACCACATCGGCGTTGGTGGAGCCCGTGGTCACGGCGATCTCGACACGAGGACTGATGGCTGCGGCGAGGGGGTACCCCTGGGCTGGGATCGGCATGCGTTCACCCTACGCGCGCCCCCCCGGCATCCGGAGTCGGCCCCGCGCCGCACGAGGGGAATCGGCCCAGGTGCGGAGGTTTCGGCGGAGATCTTCCTCATCCGAACCGAAAATCCTCATCCCGCGCAGGCTCGAAGGGCCGGTGCAGGAGAGTCCGCCGATTCCTCCACCGTGCACGCCATCCAGGAGCTGTCCACCGATGGGCTCCAGGGTCGCCCGGAGCCCGACAGGACACGCCAGGATTCGACGATGAGCGTTCGTGACTCGCTGCTACCCCATGGTTACATCCATCGTCACGACCTGATCGACCGCGGGTGGCGGCCAGACGCTCTCCGCGCCGCAGTGCGCGCCGAAGGACTGGTGACCCTGCGCAGACAGTGGATCGTGCATCCCTCGACTCCCGTGCCGCTGCGTCTCGCCGCAGCCAGCGGCGGACGAGTGACGTGCGTGACGGCGGCCGTGACACTCGGGCTCTGGGATCCGAAGACGGCGGGAGACCCGCACATCGTTCTGCCGCCGCACTCAGGATCGGGATGCGGCGGAGCCCGGGTGCATCGCTCCTTCGGAGTCGTCGCATCCCCGCCGCGGCGGCTGATCGACCCGATCGAGAACGTGCTCGCACGGGTGGCCACGTGTCTGCCTCTCGAGGACGCTCTTGCGGTGTGGGAGTCCGCCGTGAAGAAAGGCCTCACCACCACGCACCACCTCAGCACAATCGCCTGGCGCGGATCCCGAGCGCGCGAGCTCGCAGCATCCACCGGGCGGCTCTCCGACTCCGGCCTCGAGAGTCTGTTCACCCATCGCCTCCGCGTGGCGGGAATCGTGATGCGGCAACAGGTGTGGATCGCGGGCCACAACGTGGACGGACTCATCGGCGCACGGCTCGTTGTGCAGATCGATGGGTTCG
>JAHIOK010000391.1 GCA_018895315.1 Actinomycetota bacterium
CCCCCGCAGGCAGGGCGCCGCATCATTGTCACCGGAGCCAACAGCGGCACCGGCAGAGAGGCCACGAAGCGTCTCGCTGCCGCCGGTGCCTCCGTCGTGATGGCGGTGCGCAGCGCGGAGAAGGGGGATGCCGCGCGCCGTGACATCCTCGCTGATGTTCCGGATGCCGATCTCGAGGTGCGCACGCTCGATCTCGCCGATCTCGCCAGCGTGCGTGCCTTTGCGGCGACGATCGAGACGGACGGCCGAGTCGATGTGCTCGTGAACAACGCCGGTGTGATGGTGCCGCCTGACCGCCGATTGACGGCGGACGGGTTCGAGCTGCAGTTCGGAACGAACTTCGTGGGCCCGTTCGCCTTGACCGTGTTGCTGCTGCCGACTCTGCTCCGCGCCGACGCGCCCCGGGTGACGACGATGAGCAGCATCGCGGCGACCTTCGGGCGCATCCGGTTCGACGACCTCCAGTGGCAGCGCCGGTATCGGTCGTGGCAGGCATACGGGCAGTCGAAGCTCGCCGACCTGCTCCTGGGCCAGCACCTCGCCGCCGTCGCCGCCGATCGGGAGTGGTCGCTGCTCAGCACGATCGCACATCCGGGCTACACCCGCACCAATCTGCAGACGGCGGGGCGCAATCTCGGCCGCGCGACCCCCCTGCAGCCGGCACAGCGAACGCTGCTGCCGTCGCAGGCGGTCGAGCACGGGGCCGAGCCGCTGCTGTTCGCCGCCGCCGATCCGGCCGCGAGTCAGGGCGCGTACTACGGCCCGAGCCGTTGGGGGCTCACGGGACCGACCACGCTGGTGGCTCCGCCGAGGTCTGCACGAGGCGCCGACCTCGCGGCATCCGTCTGGGCCGTCGGCGAGTCCCTCACCGGACTCCGTCTGCCCGACTGAGCAGTGAGCTCAGTGGCAGGTGTCGTAGGCGTAGCCAGGCTCGTCGGGTGTGACCAGGGCGCGATCGCGCAGCACCGTTGAGGTCGGCGTCTGCGGGTCGCGGCAGAGCTCCGCGAACGGCGCCGTCAGGCCGTCGGTGTACTCGACGTTGATCACGAGAGGGCCGTACACGTCGGTGTAGGCGGCGCATTCGTCGAACGTCGCACACTGCTCGGCGATGGCGAAGTCGAAGCCCGCGTCGGATTTGAACCGGGCGGCATCGCCGGGGGCGTTCTTCTGCGCAACGGCCAGACCGGCGGCATGGGCTCGCTCGACGAGAGTGCGAGCGAGGGCGACGTTGTCATCGAGGCTCAGCAGATCGCTGCGGGTATAGCTGTCGAGGTTGTCGAATTCGACGGCGTTGAACTTCTTCGTGGCGCACTGCGTGATCCACGGAGCGACCGTGTCGGCGATCGCCGTGCGCGAGGCAGAGGTGCGCGTGTCGAGGAGCACCTCGTCGGGCCAGTTCGGGTCGATGACCAGCGCGCCGCTCGCGTCGCGCAGGAGGAGCGTGTCGGACCACTCCGCACGCTCGGTGGGCTGCGTCTGGAAGCTGTTGATGTAGCAGATCGAGTAGACCTGCTTCGCGGGAACCGCCGAGTGATCGCGGACGACCATACCGACGCCGTTGTGGGGCTTGTAGGCGCCGCCGAGCTGATAGTCGACGCGTGCGCCCGCCGGCGGCATCATGACGGAGGTGGTCGAGCACCCCGCAAGGAGCAGCGACATCACGACGACGACGGCGGAAAGGGAGAACCAGCGCACCCGCTCGACGCTACCGCCTCGAGGGTGTGAACTCCGCGTGCATCTGCGGCGTGCGTTCGCTCAGGCGATCGCCGGGGAACGGCGGGAAGTGCGGGATCGGGATCGGGCGAGTGCCTCGTGCGGTCCTCGCCTTCCACCGGATCAAGTCGTCGATGACATCGCGGGGGGTGGCGTACTGGGTGGGGAGGGCGGTGGTCTGCAGCCAGGTCACTTCGACGACGTCGCCGTCGGTAGGTGCGAGGTGAGCGACGACGTGGCGAGCGTCGTCGTGGGAATAGCTGTGGTCGTGGATGAGCCATTCGACGTCGCCGACGTGGCGGAGTTCGAATCGATCGGGGGCGTCTTCGCCGGGCATTGTGCTCCTCTGCGGCGCTCGCGGCGCCTCTTCCATGGTCGGTCGACCATCGAAAAGCGCCCCCGCCCTTGACAAAACGGGCGACTCGGGCGGGGCGTCGGATTCCGCCGAGTTCGGCTTGACTCTGCCGCTACGTCAACCGGCAGAGTGGGAGACATGACCACCGGATTCGCCGGGTTGATCGAGGAGGAGGGACGCAACGTGCAGGAATGGCCGATCAAAGACGTCGCCCGGGCGACCGGGCTGACCAGCCGCACGCTTCGCCACTATGAAGCG
>JAHIOK010000392.1 GCA_018895315.1 Actinomycetota bacterium
AAGCCACGCAGGAGTCATTTTTGGAGCGATTCGACGAGCCGATCCAGCGCGCCACTCGCATCACCCGGCGCACTCTGCGCTGGTTTCCGGTGCGGGTCTGGCGGCATTTCCTACAGCACAACGGCTTCCTGCTCGCGGCGGGCGTGAGCTACCAGGCCCTGTTCGCGTGCTTCGCGGCCATCTACGTCGCCTTCGCGATCGCGGGGCTCTGGCTGGGCGGCAGCCCCCAGGCGATCACGGCGATGATCGACCTGATCAACGGCTACATTCCGAACCTGATCACAGAGGAGGGTGGACTCGTCACTCCCGACCAGGTCACGACGATCGCCACGGGCAGCGCCGGCGTGCTCGGGGTCACCGGCGCGATCGCGCTCATCACGGTCATCTGGACGGCCATCGGGTTCGTGACGTTCACACGGCGGGCCGTGCGCGACATCTTCGGACTCGAGCGGGATCGCCGGGCGTACGTCTTGCTGAAGGCACTGGACCTGCTGGCCGCGATCGTCTTCGGCGCTGCGCTGGTAGCCGGCTCTGTGCTCGGGCAGATCGCCACCTGGGCGCTGGGTACCTTCTTCTCACTCTTCGGCTGGAGCACCGCGTCGGAATGGTTCCGACTCGCGGTGCAGATCGGCGCGACCGTCGTCTCAGTCATTGTCAACGCTGCGGCTCTGGCGTCGCTGTTCCGATTCCTCACCGGCACCGATCTGCGCTGGCGTACGATCTGGCCCGGAGCCCTCCTCGGCGGCGGCACGATCACGGTGCTGCAGCTCGGCGCAGGACTGCTGCTGGGCTATACCCCCACCAACCCCCTCCTCGCGACCTTCGCGATCTTCATCGGACTGCTGCTCTGGTTCCGGATCATCGGCATCATCGTGCTCGTGGCATCGGCCTGGATCGCGGTCGCGGCCGACGACCGTGACCTGCCGCTTCTCGAGCAGACCGACGAAGAACGGCTCCGCACCGAGCACGCGGCGCTACTGATCGCCGCGCAGGTGCGGCTGCGCACCGCCCAGGACGCGCGTCAGGAGGCCCCCTGGTATGGCATATGGGCCGCCGACCGCGCGCTGCGCGACGCCCGACGCGAACTCGCCGAGGTTGAGGCCTCGGCTCCTCCCCCCGTGAAACGCGGCAGCCTGCTGGAGTGAGCGCGGCAGAGCACCGGACGGCAGGGATGTCGGCCATCGTGGATAGGCTGACGACCGTGTCTCGAAGCATCCGCATCGCATCCATCAACGTCAACGGCATCCGGGCGGCGGTGCGCAACGGCATGATCGGCTGGCTCGACACCGCCGATGTCGAGATCATGGCGCTGCAAGAAGTGCGGGCGACGGCGGAGCAGCTGCGCGAGTCGCTGCCCGGCTGGGAACTCGTCAACGACGAAGCGCTCGCCAAGGGGCGGGCAGGGGTCGCCATCGCGAGCCGCGCGCCCGGGGCATCCGTTCGGACCGCGCTCGGTCCCGAGCCGCTCGACTCCGCGGGGCGATGGATCGAGGCCGACTTCGACATCGACGGCGAGCGCCTTACCGTCGTCAGCGCCTATGTGCACTCCGGCGAGGTCGGCACGCCCAAGCAGGATGCGAAGTGGGCCTTCCTCGATGCGATGGAGCAGCGGATGCCGCGACTGCACGCCGAAGCGCCGCTCGCCGTGATCATGGGCGATCTGAACGTCGGCCACCGCGAACTCGACATCCGCAATTGGAAGGGGAACGTCAAGAAGGCAGGGTTCCTCCCGCGCGAGCGCGCCTACTTCGACCGCTTCCTCGGGGCGGCCGATGCAGCGGTGACCGGAGTCGACGGATCGACCGGCACGGGGCTTGGCTGGATCGACGTGGGGCGGCGCTTCCACGGCGAGGTCGACGGGCCGTACACGTGGTGGTCGAGCCGTGGACAGGCATTCGACAACGACACGGGCTGGCGCATCGACTACCACCTCGCCACCCCCGAGCTCGCGGCGCGGGTCACCGACTACCGCATCGGACGAGCTCCCTCGTGGGACACACGGTGGAGCGACCATGCACCGGTCGTCGTGGACTACACGCTCGGGGTCTGATCCCAAAACCCTCAGGACGACGGGACGGATCGGTCACCTCGGGTCGGCGGGCTCGGGTCGGCGGGCTCGGGCTCGGCCCATTCACGATCACGCGCCGGCACGAGCACGAGTGACGCGAGCGGTGCCAGCGAGACCAGAGCGAATGTGAACGGATAGCCCACGATCGTGATGAGCATTCCGATCGATGGCCCCACGGCCGACGCCGCCAAGAACTGCCCGGTGTTCTGGATGCCGAGCGCCTTCCCCGACCAGGACGGGCTCGCCGCTTCTGCGACCGAGGTGAAGGCCAGCCCGTTGTCGGCGACGCTCACCGCGGATGCGACGACGAGCATGACGGCGGCCGCCGCACCCCACCCGCAGGCCGCCACGAGCGCGAGCAGGAGCATGCTCACGATGCCACTGAGCGCCACCCCACGGAGCAGGCCGACGCGCGTGCCGAGACGATCGCTGAGTACTCCGATTCCGATTCGCCCGAACGCACCGATGAACTGGGCGGCGGCGATCACGAAGCCTGCTGTCGAGGCCGGCCATCCGAGTCCGGTGGTCAGCCACACCAGCCCGAAGATCGAGAGGGTGAACTGTGGCACGACCAGAAGCGCGGAGACCACGTGGATACGCGTCAGGAAGCTATCCCTGGCGTAGGGGTTTCCCGGCGGTCGGCCGGTCCCCGGTTCGGTGCGCGGAGCCCGATGAGGATCTCTGATCCCGATCGCACAGGCGCACGACACGGCCAGCGCGACGACACCGGCCATCCACAGCGGAGCAGCAGCCCCGTCGGCGGCGGCGAGCGGCGGCACGATGAGCGCTCCCGCCGCCACGCCGAGGGGCTGAGACATCTGGCGGATACCCATCGCGAGCCCACGGCGCTCGCGCGGAAACCATCCGACGACGACCCGGCCGCTCGCCGCGTTCGCGCTCGCCGACGCCGCACCACCGAACCCGAGGAACACCCCGAGCCACAGGTATCCATCGGCGAAACCAGCCAGCACGGCGAACACACCCGTGAGCGCGAGTCCCACCGCGATCACCCAACGCTCCCCGAATCGGTCGGCGAGCGCACCCCAGGCGACCAGTGTCAGCACCATGCCGATCGTGGGCGCCGCGGCCAGCAGACCCGCCTGACTCAGAGGCATGCCGTGATCGGCATGCAGCAACGGAATGAGATACGCCGGCGTCGACACGACGAGCGTTCCCGACGCCTGCGCCGCCACTCCGAGGCCGAGCATGCGCCAGGCCGCGGGGGGAGTGCGGGCCGAGGCATCCGTCATCGCCATCTCTTCCGTCGATCATTCATATGATGTACCGTATTGGTATACCACTTTGGTCGACCGAAGGGGAAACGTGAGTCCCGTCACCGAAAGCACCACGTACGCGGCACTGCGAACCGCAATTCTTTCCCTCGACCTCGTTCCGGGGGAACGGATGAGCGAGCGTGGGTTGGAGAGCCTGCTCGGGTCGTCACGGACACCGATCCGGGCGGCGCTGATGCGGCTGGAGAACGAGGGGCTCGTCCGGCGGGAGGGCCGCGGGTGGCAGGTGACGCCGATCGACCTCGCAGAGATCCGGGCGGTCATGGAGTATCGCGAGGCCATCGAGACGGCGGTGGTCGCCCTGGCGATCGAACGCGCCAGTGATCCCGATCTGACAGCGCTACGCCTCCTCGCCGAGGCCCACCACGAGGACGAGGACGAAGAGACCGTGTTGCGCGACGGCGGCGACTTCCACCTGGCGCTGGCCCGGCTCTCGCGCAACCCGTTTCTCACGGACGCCATGGCCAACGCGCTCACCCGGCTCCGTCGCACCCGCTGGCTGGAGGTGCGCACAGCCGAATCGCGCGCGCAGGCTCGCGCCGAGCACCTCGGCATCGTGGCGGCGGTCACCGCCCACGACACCGCTAGCGCGCAGTCGCTCGTCGCCGCTCACAGCCGCGGGACCCGCGACCGCCTCCTGGCCCACCTCTCCGACGAGCGCCGGCGACTTCGCGGCAGGGGCTTCTCCATCATCGAATCATCGACCGCTCCCCCGCCGCTGGGGAACCCAGGTGCGTAAGAGGCGGCGTCATCGCAGCATCCGAATCCGGCGGGCATCCGCGAATAGACTTGACGGGTGAACAAACCGCGCCTCTACTCCGGCATGCAGCCCTCGGCCGATTCGCTCCAGGTGGGCAACTACATCGGGGCCCTGCTGCAGTGGCGCGATCTGCAGGAGGCCTACGACGCGTATTTCTCGGTCGTCGACCTGCACGCACTCACGCAGCCGAATGACCCGACCGAGTTGCGCACGAAGACCCGTCGCACTGCCGCCCAGTACATCGCGGCCGGCATCGAGCCGTCGAAATCGACGCTGTACGTGCAGTCCCACGTGCCGGCGCACGCCGAACTCGCCTGGATCCTCTCGACCCTCACCGGCTTCGGCGAGGCCGGCCGGATGACCCAGTTCAAGGACAAGTCGAAGCGATTCGGGAACGACGCCACATCGGTGGGGCTCTTCACATACCCGGTGCTGATGGCCGCCGACATCCTGCTCTACCAGACCGACATCGTGCCGGTCGGTGACGACCAGAAGCAGCACGTCGAGCTGACCCGCGACCTCGCCGAGCGATTCAACAGCCGGTACGGACAGACGTTCCGCGTGCCGATGCCGGTGATCCAGCAAGACACCGCGCGCATCTACGACCTGCAGAATCCGCTGTCGAAGATGTCGAAGTCGGCCGACTCAGATGCCGGCGTGCTGTGGCTCCTCGATGACCCGGCTGCGTCGGCGAAGAAGATCATGCGCGCCGTCACCGACAACGAGGGCTCGGTGCGCTACGACCGGGAGGAGAAGCCGGGCGTCTCGAATCTGCTCGTGATCTACGCGGCCCTCACGGGTCGGCAGATCCCCGCCATCGAGGACGAGTACGCGGGTCGCGGATACGGCGACTTCAAGAAGGGCCTCGCAGAGGTCGTGGTCAACGAATTCGGACCCGTGCGCGCCCGCGCCCTGGAGTTGCTCGATGACCCGGCCGAGCTCGACCGGGTGC
>JAHIOK010000393.1 GCA_018895315.1 Actinomycetota bacterium
GACCGGTAACCGGCCACCCGGTAGGTCTTGGAGAGGCCGTTGAACGTGAGGCACAGCAGGTCGGGGGCGAGGGTTGCGAGGCTGATGTGCTCGGCGTCATCGAACAGGATGCGGTCGTAGATCTCGTCGGCGAGGATGAGCAGCGAGTGCTCCCGCGCGATCTGCACGATCCCCTCGAGTACGTCTCGCCGGTACACCGCACCGGTGGGGTTGTTCGGGTTGATCACGACGATGGCCTTCGTGCGTGGCGTGATCTTCGCGCGGATATCTTCGAGGTCGGGCTGCCAGTCGTCGGAGCCGTCGCAGATGTAGTGCACGGGCGTGCCGCCGCCGAGGCTCGTCATAGCTGTCCACAGCGGGTAGTCCGGCGCCGGGATCAGCACTTCGTCGCCCTCGTCGAGGAGCGCCTGCAATGTCATGGTGATCAACTCCGACACCCCGTTGCCGAGGAAGACATCGTCGGGATCGAATCGCGGGAAACCGGGGATCTGCTCGTAACGCGAGACCACGGCACGACGGGCGGAGAGGATGCCGCGGCTGTCGCTGTAGCCGTGCGCGAACGGAATCGCCTCGATCATGTCGCGCACGATCTGGTATGGCGCCTCGAAACCGAAGATCGCCGGGTTGCCGGTGTTCAGCTTCAGGATCGAGTGCCCGTCTGCCTCGAGCCGCCCAGCCTCCACGAGTGCCTGGCCGCGGATCTCGTACAGCACATCGCGGAGCTTGGTCGACTGGTCGAGGGGACGGAGCGGGCTCATCGGTTCAGGATATCCCCGCCACTCGCGTCCTCTTGCGCCGGATGACGTGGCCAATCGGCACGCCGTGGCCCCGCGGCATCCCGATCCGCCTCGTCGCGGCGACCCGCCCGAATCCTGCGGGGTTTCGGACGAGTCGCGTCGCGGCTACTTCTTCTTACCGCCCGAACGACGCTCTGCGCGGTTCTGCGGCGCCGGTGCACCGCCCTGGTCGGGTGCTGGCGTGCGCTGGCCGAAGGCTCCGCGGGCGGCGGGCTCCGCCTGCGGAGGGGCGGCTGCGGGCTGAACGGGCGTCGCGGTGGCCGCAGCCTGACGTACCCGGTCGGTCGCCGCCTGCTGCACCTGGCCGCGGTCGTTGCGCACCTCGACCTCACCGGCATCGTTCGCCGCGGAGTACTCCAGTCGCTGCCCTTCGACCGGGGCCACCGTCAATCCCTTGGCCTCGACCTCGGTCTCGCCTTCGCCGGCACGCACCTCGACCTCGAGGTTGTACAGATAGCCGACGGACTCTTCCTTGATCTGCCCCATCATGGTCTGGAACATCTCGTAGCCCTCGCGCTGATACTCGATCAGCGGGTCGCGCTGCGCCATCGCGCGCAGGCCGATGCCGTCCTTGAGGTAGTCCATCTCGTACAGGTGGTCGCGCCAGCGACGGTCGAGCACCTGCAGCACGACGCGGCGTTCGAGCTCGCGCACGGCGGCCTCACCGAGGGTGGCTTCGCGCTTGGCGTAGGCGATCTTCGCGTCGGAGAGGATCTCGCGCTTGAGCACCTCGGGGGTGATCCGCCCCTTGTTGCCGGTCTCGGCGACGACCTCGTCGATCGTGACGCTCACGGGGTACAGGGTCTTCAGCTCGGTCCAGAGCGCGTCGAAGTCCCAGCTCTCGGTGTGTCCGCTCGACGTGTGGTCGTCGATGATCGCGCCGATCGCATCTTCGATGAAGTGCTCCACGCGACCCGCGATGTCATCGCCCTGCAGCATGTGACGACGGTCGGCGTAGATCGCCTCGCGCTGACGGTTGAGCACGTCGTCGTACTTGAGGACGTTCTTGCGGATCTCGGCGTTGCGCCCCTCGACCTGCGACTGCGCGCTCTTGATCGCGCGCGACACCATCGTCGACTCGATGGCCACGTCGTCGGGGAAGTTCGTGCGGGCGAGGATCGCCTCGGCCGCCCCGGACTGGAACAGACGCATCAGGTCGTCGGTCAGCGACAGGTAGAACCGACTCTCGCCGGGGTCTCCCTGACGGCCCGAGCGACCGCGCAGCTGGTTGTCGATGCGACGCGATTCATGACGCTCGGTGCCGAGCACGTAGAGCCCGCCCGCTTCGACGACTTTGCTCGCTTCTTCGTCGACGTGGTCCTTGGTGCCCTGGTAGACGGCATCCCAGGCCGCTTCGTACTCGTCGGGCGTCTCGACCGGGTCCAGACCCTTGGTCTTCATCTCCTGCACGGCGAGGAACTCAGCGTTGCCGCCGAGCATGATGTCGGTACCGCGACCGGCCATGTTGGTGGCGACGGTCACGGCTCCGAGTCGGCCCGCGCGGGCAACGATCTCGGCCTCACGAGCGTGGTTCTTCGCGTTGAGCACCTCGTGCTTGATGCCCTTCTTCGCCAGCATCCGCGACAGGTACTCGCTCTTCTCGACGCTGACCGTGCCGACCAGCACGGGCTGGCCCGACGCGTGGCGCTCCGCGATGTCTTCGACGACCTGCACGAACTTCGCCTGCTCGTTCTTGTAGACCAAGTCGGACTGGTCCTTGCGCACCATCGGACGGTTCGTGGGGATCGGCACGACGCCGAGCTTGTAGGTCGACATGAACTCGGCGGCTTCGGTTTCGGCCGTACCCGTCATGCCTGCGAGCTTGTCGTACAGACGGAAGTAGTTCTGCAGCGTGACGGTCGCAAGGGTCTGGTTCTCGGCCTTGACCGGAACGGCCTCTTTGGCCTCGATCGCCTGGTGAATGCCCTCGTTGTAGCGCCGCCCGACGAGGATGCGTCCGGTGTGCTCGTCGACGATCATGACCTCGTCGTTCATCACGACGTAGTCGGTGTCACGCTTGAACAGCGCGAGCGCCTTGATGGAGTTGTTCAGGAACGAGATGAGCGGCGTGTTCGCGGACTCGTAGAGGTTGTCGATGCCGAGGTAGTCCTCGACCTTTTCGATGCCGGGCTCGAGCACACCGATCGTGCGCTTCTTCTCGTCCACCTCGTAGTCGACTCCGGGCTCGAGAGTCTTCGCGATCTTCGCGAACTCCATGAACCAGCGGTTCGCCTCGCCCGACGCAGGGCCGGAGATGATCAGCGGGGTGCGCGCCTCGTCGATGAGGATCGAGTCCACCTCGTCGACGATGGCGTAATAGTGGCCGCGC
>JAHIOK010000394.1 GCA_018895315.1 Actinomycetota bacterium
GCCCCGCAGCTGTGGCAGGTCCTCGGCCTGTGCGTTGCGGCGATTGTGAGCATCACCGTCGGGTTGCTCATCTTCCAGCGCGCGGAACGCGCTTTCGCAGACATCATCTAGGCCCACGGGTTGGCTCCGACGGGCGATCCTCTGCGGATCGCGATGATCTCGTACTACCTGCCGAGCGGGAGCAAGATCGGCGTGGGTTTTCAGGCTCACGAGATGGCGAACGCGTTGGTCAAGCGCGGGCACCACGTCGATATGTTCTCTGCCTGCTCTCCCGTCGAGGGTGCGCTGTACGAGCACCGCGAGGTCGCATTGGCGGGCAGCCTTCGTACGTTCCGCTTCGCCTGGGCGCTGCGCAACGCGGGGATCGATGACTATGACGTCCTCCACGCCCACGGCGACGACTATTGGCTCTGGCGTCGACGCGCCAGGGTTCACGTCCGCACGATGCACGGTTCGTCCTTTGAGGAGGCCCGTCGGGTGCCCGGCATCTGGGAGAAGCTGCGGATGCTGCTCCTCGGATTCAGCGAGGTGCTGGCGACCGCTGTCGCCGATGTCACCGTCGCCGTTTCGCCGAGCACGCGCAAATGGACACCCTGGGTGCGACGGGTCATCCCCAACGGGGTGGATACCGCGCGTTTTCATCCGGAACCCGCTCGCCGTGCCCTCGTGCCCACGGTGCTGTTCGTCGGGACCTGGCGCAATCGCAAGCGGGGAGCAGCGCTCGCCGCGGCTTTCCAGGCGGAGGTGCTGCCGGCCCTGCCTGAGGCCCGTCTCGAGATGGTCTGCAGGGATGTCCCTGACGACCCCGGCCCGGGAGTCGTCCCCCTCGGCGAGCTGAGTGACGAGGATCTCGTCTCCGCGTACCAGCGTGCGTGGGTCTTCTCGCTGCCCTCCACCTACGAGGGTTTCGGTATCCCCTACGCCGAAGCCATGGCATCCGGGCTCCCTGTCGTCGCAACTCCGAACGTCGGTGCGCGGTACGTCACTGACGAAGGGCGTGCGGGTGTTCTCGTTCCCCTGGAGAAGCTCGGTCAGGCGCTGCGGGATGTCCTCGCCGATGCCGCTGCACGCGAGTCGCTGATGCAGCGAAGCGCGGCCCGTGTCGAGAAGTTCGCGCTCACTCGCGTCGTCGAAGAGTACGAGAGCATCTACCGTCGTCTCTCACTCCCTCGCGGCTCGCGATGAGCGGCCTGCTACGATCGCCATCGTGACGCCAGATCTCCCGGAGGCGGTTCGAGTCAGTGTCGTCATCCCCACGTACAACGCCGCCTCGGTGCTGCCACAGCAGTTGGAAGCTCTCGCGCACCAGACCACCGTGGAGCCCTTCGAAGTGGTCGTCTCCGACAACGGATCGACCGACGATCTTGCCTCTGTGGTGGCGGACTGGAAGCAGCGCGCGCCCTACCCTCTTCACCAGGTGGATGCCTCCGGGCGTCAGGGCGTCAGCCACGCCCGAAACGTCGGTGTCCTGGCATCGAAGGGTGAGCTCGTCCTCGTCTGCGACGCCGACGACGCCGTGCACTCAGGATGGATCGACGGTCACGTCGCCGCGCTCGCGTCGGCCGATGTGACCGGCGGGCCGACCGAAGTCGAGACGCTCAACCCGGGGCCGGAACGACTCTGGCGCGAGTTTCCTCCGATCGACGACGATTGGAAGCTGCCTGAAGAGCGCGCGTTCCTTCCGTGGATCACCGGCGCAAACTTCGGCGCTCGCAGAATGGTGATCGACACGCTGGGCGGGTGGGACGAGAACCTCGACGGCCTGGGTGGAGATGACCTTGACTTCAGCTGGCGCGCACAGCTCGCGGGATTCACCATCGCAGCCGCCCCATCCGCTGTCGTCAGTTATCGGCTCCGGCCCGGACTGCGGGCTACGGCGCGGCAGGTGTATCACTACACCGTCTGCCTTGCGCCGCTGTGGGAGCGGTTTGCGGCGGATGGTCTCCCGCCGGCGAAGATGCGACGGGCGGCGGCGGCGCTGGTGCACATGGTGTTCCGGCGCGCCCACCATCTCGGACGCGGAGAACTGGCGCGAGCCCGATGGTTGGTCAATGTGGCGTCAGCGTACGGCGTCTTCGTCGCAGTGATCCGCTACAACGTGAGGGGCCGTCGACGCGTTCCCCATGGTGATACCGCGCGGAACTGGGCGTCATTGAAGTCATCGTCCGACGCCGATCGACGGATGGGTTAGTCGCCTCTGCTCAGCCGACGCGCGACAGCGTCGAGCGGGGCCATCGGTGCGATCGTCAGCGCCCACAGTACGTCGGAAGCTGCCGCGGCGAGATGTCCGGCTCGAGCTTCGATGCGCGCATGTCGCAGTGCTCCCCACCAGGCGAAGCGGCTGTTCGCTCGAAGGCTCTCGCGGTGCGCGCCCGCGAGAGCGGAGTCTCCGGCCTCCTTTGCGGTGCGGAGATGGGCGCGCACGATGTGCCGGATCGAAACCGTGAGCTCTCGATGTCGCGATGTGTTGTTCGACGAGTGGAACCGATAATCGGACAGCGCCTGCGGGGCGAAGACGAACACCCCGCGCTCCGACAATTTCAGCACGAGGTCGAGGTCTTCGGCCAGGCTCAGGGCAGGGTCGAAGCCCCCGACCGCGTGGAAGTCGGCGCGGCGCACCATGAGGTTGGGGGCGAGAATGCCGGTTCGTCGGCGAGCAATGTCGAGGCGGTCGGCCACGACGGTCTGATCGGCCTCGACGAGAACGCGACCCTGCGCGTCGATCGTGCGCAGACCGCAGTAGCAGGCGACCGCGCTGGGGGTCGTCGTGAGGAGCCCCGCTTGTGTGGCGATCCGCTCGGGGTGGGCCACGTCGTCATCGTCGAAGAAGACGATGAGGTCACCGTTGGCTGCCGCTGCTCCTGCATTGCGCGCGGAGGATACGCCGGCGGCGGCGCGGTGGAGCACGCGCGCGTGCGGCGCCGCTACCTCGACCGTGGCGTCCACGGACGAGGGGTCGGGGGAGCCGTCGTCGACCACGATGATCTCGACCCGGGGGTATGTCTGCGCTGCGAGCGACCTGAGCGCCTCGGCGAAGAAGGGGCTCACCCGGTTGGTGGCTGCGACGACGCTGACGAGCGGAATCGCCGAGGACGGCGGCATCCCCTCGGTGCGCCCAGCGCTGTGCACCGGCATGTCGTCCCCCCGCAGATGTCGGCAACCGTGTCGCGCGATGCTTCAACGATAGTGGGTCGTTCCGCTGGGTCGAACGGCGATGTGCCGCATAGTGTGGTCGGAACGGACTCTGGGAGAACCTTCGTGGGCGTCTCTTGTCTGCGAGGAGGAACGTGTGGGGGCCGCGGTGGAGAATGCACACCCGCAGCCGGTGATCAGCGTCGTGATCCCGGCATACAACGCGGAAGCGACGATCGGCGATCAACTGGCGGCCCTTTCGAGGAACTCGCTGGATGAGACCTGGGAGGTGATCGTCGCCGACAACGGGTCCACGGATGAAACTGCGCGCGTCGCACGATTGTGGGCTGATCGTCTGCCGCTTCGCGTCGTCGACGCGTCGGCAAGGCGCGGCCCTGGCGCGGCACGAAACATCGGTGTCGAAGCATCGCGTTCCTCTTGCATCGCGTTCTGCGATGCCGACGATCTGGTGGCGGACGACTGGCTGCCGAAGGTCCTCGCTGCGCTTCGTGTCGACGAATTCGCTGCCCTTGGCGTTCTGTGGCGCGCGCCCTACTCCTCGCGTCGGCGACCCCAATACGTCGTGTATGCCCTGTACGCCTCGGAGTACGTTCCGGGCCTCGTGGCGTGCGGATCATCGCACATGGCCGTTCGTGCCGAGCCGTTCCGCGCGATCGGAGGCTTCGATGAGACGCTCCTCACCGGCGAAGATCACGACCTCTGCTACCGCCTCCAGCTCGAAGGGCACCGCCTGATGCCCCACCCCGAGGCGGTTGTCACGTGGCGTCGCCGGGAGAGGCTGCTCGATCTCTTCCGGCAGCAGTATCGCTGGGGAGCGGATGAAAGGGCCCTGCAGCATAAGTACGCGCGAGTGCGCCCCGTGCTGGCACGGGCGCTCGCCGACGGATGGATCAGTCCCCCCGATCCGCGCGACACCGCAGTGACACCTCTCGACACGCGTGTCGCGCGATCCGATCGCGCGAGCAGCGCTCTACGCTCGACGGCCGAACTCAGCGATCTCATCGGGCGCCTGTGGTCGCGCACCTCTCTCCGCATCGTGCAGAAGGTTGCTTTCTGGGCGGGGCGGCGCATGGCCTCGATCGACACGGACAGGACCCAAGTGGAAGAGGATGTCGCCGAAAGATACGTGGCTGCGTATCGCGGCAGGCCCGCGGGGGGAGCCGCGTGATCACGGGTGATGCGGGCGACGGAGATGTGATGGCAGCTCGGACGACAGCGCGCCGCGGCGCCGCGTATGTCGTAATGAGCCACCGAGACTCCGGAC
>JAHIOK010000027.1 GCA_018895315.1 Actinomycetota bacterium
CATCGACCGGCACACTGGTCGGCACGAACGGATTGCGCCGCACGGTCACGGATGCCGATGCCGCCGTTCTGCAGCAGCCTTCGGGTGCGGCGGACGCGGTGGCCGTGGCCACGAAGGGCGCGTTGCTGCAGGTGCCGCTGAACGGCTCGGACCCCGCATCGACCTCTGCCGGAGCGCAGGGAGCCCCCGCCGCCCCCGTGTCGCTCAACGGCTGCGTCTACGCGGCCTGGTCGGGTTCGGCGCGCTTCGTGCGCGACTGCCTCGGCGACGCCGACGACCTCGCCTCCGCGGTGGAAGGCGCCGGCGCCACGGCGCAGCTGAAGTTCCGTGTGAACCGCGACGTCGTCGTATTGAACGACATCGTCGGCGGCACGGCGTGGATGGCCAGCGACAGCATGCAGCAGGTCGACAACTGGAACGACATCACTCCTCCTGAGGGTCAGACCCAGGAGAACGACAAGAAGACCACGGAGCAGACCGTCGAGACGACGCTGCCGCAGCGCAGTGACGTCAACACCGTGCCGATCGCGACCGATGACGATTTCGGGGTGCGTCCGGGCCGCACCACGATCCTGCCCGTGCTCGACAACGACACCGACGCCGACGGCGACGTGCTCACCGTCTCGGTGCCCGACGGCGACCCCCGCCTCGGCGCACTGCAGACCATCAACAACGCCGCCGGTCTGCAGATCGCCGTGCCGGCGAATGCAACGGGCGCGGATTCCTTCCGGTACACCGTCGATGACGGCCGGGGCGGCAAGGCATCGGCCACCGTCCGACTCACCGTGCACGGGTGGGACACGAACGCTCCGCCCGTGCAGAAGCGCATCACCCCGATCGCGGTCGAGGCCGGCGGGGTCGTGTCCTACAACGTGCTGCCCGACTGGATCGACCCCGACGGCGACGATGTCTTCCTGAAGAGCGTCACACCCGCGGACGGCGACGAGGCCGACTTCACCTCCGACGGACGCATCACCTACCGTGCGCTGAGCGGCACGCAGGGCACGAAGGATGTCGCGATCGTCGTCTCCGATGGATCGAAAGTCACCCAGGGCGTAGCGCGCTTCGAGGTGCGCCCAACCGGATCGACCACGCCGGTCACGAACGCCGACCACGTGATCGTGCGCGCCGGCCAGACCGTGACGGTCGCGCCACTGCTGAACGACCTGAGCGCCGGGCGCGAGCCCCTCCGGCTCACGCGCGTCGACCAGGTCGATGGCACCACGATCGTCCCGGACTTCACGGGCGGAACCTTCACGTTCTCCTCGCCGAACGTGCGCACCTACTATGTGCAGTACCTCGTGGCCGCGGGTTCGCCTTCGGCTCCCGGCGTTGTGCGCGTCGACGTCATCGACGGCGCCGGCACCGACCTGCCCCCGGTGGCGGTGCGCGATGTCGCGCTGCTGCCGAGCGGCGGCGAGGTGCTCGTGAACGTCCTCGCCAACGATTCCGACCCAGCCGGCGGCATCCTCGTCGTCCAGTCGGTGAGCGTCCCCGCCGACAGCGGCGTCTCGGTGTCGGTGCTGAACCACGAGACGCTTCGGATCAGCGACCAGGCCGCGCTCGCGCAGCAGGTCGTGATCGGCTACACGATCTCGAATGGTGCCAAGAGCGCCGAGGGATCGGTCGTCGTGATTCCGGTCGCAGCCCCGGCGGTGCTGCGACCTCCGGTCGCCAATGACGACACTGCGGTCGTGCGCGCCGGTGACATCGTGACGATCCCGGTGCTGAGCAATGACTACGACCCGAACGGCGGCATTCTGCACGTCGCTCCCGATCTCGTGCCTCCCGTGGTCGACCCCGCGGACGGCGACATCTTCGTCTCGCAGGACACCGTGCGCTTCCATGCCGGAGACAAGCCAGGAACCGTCTACGCGACCTACGAGGCGGTGAACGGGAGCGGGCAGAAGGATGCCGGCTACATCACGATCCAGATCCTGCCCGTGAGCCCCGACACGAACTCCGCGCCACGGCCCAAGGACGTGACCTCGCGGGTGCTCAGCGGCACGAGCGTGCGCATCCCGATACCGCTCGATGGCATCGATGCCGACGGTGACTCGGTGAACCTGATCGGCCTCGCCTCCGCGCCCGGCAAGGGCCGTGTCATCGAGACCGGCGCCGACTACATCCAGTACGAGGCGTTGAGCGGATCGGCGGGTGTCGACACGTTCACGTACCGCGTGCGCGACCGCCTCGGCAAGGAGGCCACCGCGACCGTCACGGTCGGAATCGCTCCCGCGGCGAGCACGAACCAGGCACCCTACGCGGTCAAGGACTCCGTCGTGATGCGCCCGGGCCGCTCGGTGGCCGTGCCGGTGCTGGTGAACGACTCCGACCCCGAGGGCGATCTGATCACGCTCGTGGGGGACGGCCTCGTGCTGCCGAACGTCGATGGGCTGAAGGCGACGGTCGAAGGCGATCGCATCATCGTGACCGCCCCGAGCACTCCCGTCGAGACCTCGCTGCAATACACGATCCGCGATGCGCGCGGTGCCGAAGCCCGAGTGGTGCTGCAGATCACCGTGAAGCAGGATGTTCCGCTGCTCTCACCGATCGCCCGTGACGACAGGGTGC
>JAHIOK010000395.1 GCA_018895315.1 Actinomycetota bacterium
GCGCTCCGGGAGCTGCGGCATCCTCGATCCCGAGCGCTTGGCCCACGCAACGTCGGGCCTCTCCCTCCAGGTCGGGGCGCACCGTGGTGAGCGCGGGACGATAGAACGCGGCATCGGGGTTGTCGTCGAATCCACAGACGCTCACGTCCCGTGGCACGCCCATGCCGAGCGTCCGCAGACCGGCGATGAGCCCGAGTGCCATCTGATCATTCGCGGCGACGACCGCTGTCGGTCCGCCGGCTGCTCGCACGGATCGGGCCACCTCCCCGGCGATGGACGCGCCCGCCTGCGCTGACCAGTCACCACTCCACCCCGGACGATGTTCGAGGCCCGCCGCCGAGATCGCGCGACCGAAACCCTCCGCACGCGCCGCTGTCTCAACCCAGTCCGCGGGACCGGCCAGATGCGCGATGCGGCGATGGCCGAGCGCGACGAGGTGTGCCACGGCGAGCGCCACGCCCTCCGATTGCCGCTGCGCACCGACGCCGTCATGGAGCGCCGCCAACGGCAGCCCGATTCCCGCAAGCGCGTCACGGGTGCGGGCATGTGGAGCCACCAGCAAGATCGCGTCCACTCCCTGGCTGAGCAGGTGATCGGCCGCAGCCGTCACGGATGCCTCATCCGCGGCGTCCGCGTACGTCGTCGAGACCCAGCGGCCCGCGGCCCGCGCTGCGCTCTCGAGTGCCGCGATACCTACTGCCGGCCCATACAGCGTGGCGTCCGAGGCGATGACGCCGAGGATTCGACTCGTGCGGGTGCCGAGCGCGCGGGCGGCATTGTTGACGCGGTAGTCGAGCTCGACGATGGCATCGCGCACCCGGCGGCGAGTCTCGTCGCGGATGCCGGGATGATCGTTGAGTACGCGAGACACGGTCTGCGTGGAGACGCCGGCGCGACGCGCAACCTCGCGCACCCCGACGCGCCCGGGCGTACCGCCGCTATCGCTCATCGTGCCTCCGCGCCCACCTTAGCGACCCGGTTCGCACTCCCCCGGATCCGGGGGTCGGTCCCGGTGAGCCGCGCGGCCCTCGCCGAGCGAGGGAGTGGGACGCTGGAATCATGAAGCGATCGACTTCGCCCCATGCGGTGCCCGGGGAGGCTACGTGAGCGGTCTACGCGCGCGCCTTCTCACCGCGCTCGCCGGCGACCCCAACGGCACTCCCCCGTGGGTGCTCGATCTCGCCGAAGGCGATGACGAAGGATTCTTTGCCGAGAACGGACCGGCGTGGACCGTCCACGCCGGAATGGGCACCCTGGTCGCTGGAATACGCGCTCTCCTCATGCAGGCGCTGCATCCGGGAGCACTCGCGGGCGTGCACGACTGGTCGCGCTATCGCGAGGACCCCCTCGGGCGTCTCAGCGGCACGGTGCGCTGGATCATCTGCGTCACCTACGGATCGCGGGTGCAGGCCGAACGAGAAACCGGCCGTGTGGGGCGGTTCCACCGACGGGTCACGGGCGAGTATCGCACCGGTGACGGCTCCGTCACCCACTACAGCGCCTCGGACACCGATCTCGTGGAATGGGTGCACATCGCGTTCACCGACTCGTTCCTCGCGTGCCATCAGGCGTGGGGCGGACCGATCCCCGGTGGCGCCGATGCCTACGTTCGCGACTGGGCCAAGGCCGGCCGTCTCATGCGCGTGGCAGAGCCCCCACAGACCGAGGCGGAGCTGCGCGAGCGAATCGAAGATCTGCGGGCCCGCAGCATCCTGCGTGGCGATATCGACGGCGAGCACCGCGTCGCCGATGTCGTGCGATTCCTCCGCCGGCCTCCTTTCACCGGACCGATGCGCATCGCGTACAGACTGCTGTTCGCCAGCGCGGTGGCCACGATCCCCCGCCCGTACCGGCGGTTGCTCGGCGTGCGTCGATCGCCCCTTCCGGTGATCACGCTGAGTCGAATTGTTCTGCGGATCGCCGAGCGAGCACTCGGCAGCGGTCCGCGCGCACAGGATTTCGCACGTCGTCGACTGCGCCGTCTAGCGACCGACGGACCCGTCGGTGTCGAGGCGTGAGACGCTGTAGCCATGCGCATCGCCCTCACCGGTTCATCCGGAAAGCTCGGCTCCGTCGTCCTCCGCGAACTCCGTGAGGCCGGTCACCAGGTCATCGGCCTCGATGTCGCCGGCACCCGCGGGCCCGGCTTCGTCCAGGTCGATCTCACCGACTACGGCCAGGTGATCGACGCCCTCACCGCGGTCGGCGACCAGCACGACGGCTTCGACGCGGTCGTGCATCTCGCCGCGATCCCGGCCCCCGGCATCCGTAGCGACATCGCGACCTTCCACAACAACCTGCCGTCGACCTTCAACGTCTTCTGGGCTGCCGTGCGCCTCGGCATCCGACGCATCGTCTACGCCTCCAGCGAGACGGTGCTGGGGCTGCCGTTCGACGTCCCGCCGCCGTATATCCCGGTCGATGAGGAATACCCCGCCCGCCCCGAATCGGTGTATTCGCTGGTCAAGGTGCTGGAAGAGCAGCTCGCGACCGAGCTGGTGCGCTGGCATCCCGATCTCTCGATCACCGCGCTGCGCTTCTCGAACGTCATGGTGCCCGAGGACTACGCCGAGTTCCCCTCATTCGACGCGGATACGATGCTCCGCAAGTGGAACCTGTGGGGGTACATCGATGCACGGGATGGCGCGCAGGCCGTGCATCGCGCACTCGATGTGGCCCCGCCCGGTTTCGATCGGTTCATCATCGCGGCGGCCGACACCGTGATGTCGCGGACGAACGCCGAGCTCGTCGCCGAGGTGTTCCCAGACGTGCCCGTGCACGGTGAACTCGGTGAACACGACACCATGCTCTCGATCCACAAGGCCCGGCGCCTGCTCGGCTTCGCTCCGCGGCACTCCTGGCGCGACGCAGTCTGAGCCCGCCCGCCCGCGCCGCCGCCCGGCCCGCGCCGCCGCCCGGCCCGCGCCGCCGAGACCACTCCTTGTGCGCGAAACCACATCCTGCAGGCGCCCAGGAGTGTGGTCTCGGCAGGGCAGTGTGGTCTCGTCGCTGACCCGCGGGCGCGATTCGGTCTGAGCGCGGCCCGTGTCTTCGGCCACATCC
>JAHIOK010000396.1 GCA_018895315.1 Actinomycetota bacterium
GACTGCAGGGTAGCGAAAGACTCGAGAACCGTCATGAAGCACCTCTCCCCAGCGGCCCGGGTGCGGGCGCTGATTCAGCGTACGGCCGACCTCGGACATCTTGCGGAAGAGTCGCCGTCTCTCGTCCCGCATACTCGGCGCCCTCGCGTCCGACTACATGCAGCGTTCTCAGGAACATGGCGGATCCGCCACTTGTCCGCCACTTCATCTGAGAATCCGCCATCTTCGCCGAGAACCTACAAACCTCACTACATCCCGACGGCCATGTCGGTGAACCTCGAGAAGTGGCCCTGGAAGGCGACCGTGATGGTGTCAGTGGGGCCGTTGCGGTGCTTGGCGACGATGAGGTCGGCCTCGCCGGCGCGCGGGCTGTCTTTCTCGTAGGCCGACTCACGGTGCAGCAGCACGACCATGTCGGCGTCCTGCTCGATCGAGCCCGACTCACGCAGGTCGGAGAGCGCGGGCTTCTTGTCGGCACGCTGCTCGGGACCACGGTTCAGCTGCGACAGCGCGATGACCGGAACCTGAAGCTCTTTCGCGAGCAGCTTCAGCGCACGCGAGAACTCCGAGACCTCCTGCTGACGCGACTCGACGCGCTTGCCGCTGGTCATGAGCTGCAGATAGTCGATGATCACCATCTTCAGACCGTGGCGCTGCTTGAGGCGACGGCACTTCGCCCGGATCTCGACGAGCGTCATATTCGGGCTGTCGTCGATGTAGAGCGGGGCGTCGTTGATGCGCCCGCGGGTCGAGGCGATCGTGGTCCAGTCGCGGGAGTCGAGCGTGCCCTTGCGCATGTTCTGCAGCGGCACGGAGCCCTCGGCGCTCATCAGACGCATCGCGATCTCGCTGCGCCCCATCTCGAGCGAGAACACGATCGTGGGGAAGTTGTGCGTGATCGCCGCAGCCCGCGCGATGTCGAGCGCGAGGGTCGACTTACCCATCGCGGGTCGCGCGGCGATGATGATCATCTGGCCGGGGTGCAAACCGTTGGTGAGCTGATCGAGACCCGAGAAGCCGGTCGGGATGCCGGTCATCTGGCCATCGCGACCGCGCGCGGCCTCGATCTCATCGACGGCCGCACTCACGGCGACCTCGAGCGGAACGTAGTCCTCCGCGGCATCCGCTCCGGTGACGGCGTAGATCTCGGCCTGGGCGTTGTTGACGAGGTCGAGCGCTTCACCCTGACCCGAGTAGCCCATCTGCACGATGCGCGTGCCGGCATCGACGAGACGGCGCAGCAGCGCCCGCTCGGAGACGATCGACGCGTAGTAGCCGGCATTGGCCGCGGTGGGGACGATCGAGGTGAGCGTGTGCAGATAGTCGGCGCCGCCGGCCCGCTGCAGCTCGCCCGTCTTGATGAGCTCATCGGTGACGGCGACGACGTCGGTCGGCTCACCGTGCGAATAGAGCGTGAGGATCGCGTCGAAGATCAGCTCGTGCTTGGGCACGTAGAAGTCGACACCGTGGAGCGTCTCGATGACGTCGGCGACGGCATCCTTCGACAGCAGCATGCCGCCCAGCGCGCTCTGCTCGGCCAGCAGATCGTGCGGAGGCGTGCGTTCGGGTCTGCGGGGACCGCCGAGGCGATCTTCGGAGATGTCAGCAATCGACACGGCGTCGGTCCTCCTCGTGATTCGGGCGATCGGATGGGTGGGTCACATGCTTGGCGCGGCGCTCGGGCGCGCGCGTCAGACGGCATTCGTGCACGATGCGGCTCTCGCCGCCCGTGTGTTCATAGCTGAGCACACGGCTCCGACATCCGTCCCCCATGATGGATGTCCGACGCCGGCAATCCATCCCCCAGATGGGCCGAACCCCACGCTAGGCAGGTGGTGGGGACGGCGCAAATCACCCTGTGGATAACTCTGTGGAGAGTCTGGGTGAAACGCCGGGCTGCCTGTGCACAGTGCCTGTGGAGAACTCGCCGACACACCCAGGTTCATCAATATTTTATGCCACGTGAACAGGCTTTTATGTGTCGGACGCCTGTGGAGAGAGATGTGTTTGAAGTCGCGC
>JAHIOK010000397.1 GCA_018895315.1 Actinomycetota bacterium
CGGCGCGGTTGTCGAGCACCTCGCCCGCGAACCGATGCACTGCATCGACCACCGATGAGAACGCCTCACCCCGCTGCGCCAGACGTTCATCCGTGGAGGCGACGACGACACGCCGCGAGAGCAGCCAGGATCCGGACTGGCTCAGCAACACCGAATCGGGGTCGCGGCCGATGCGGGCTCCGTGCTCGCGCACGATCGCATCGGCGAAAGAGTTGTAGGTCGCCACGCGCGGGCGCAGCAGGAGATCGTCAGAGAACACGGGCTTCTCGCCCACGGATGCACCCGCTTCACTCGCGAGCTCGTCGAGGAAGGCGGTCAACGCGGTGCGGGCCGCGCGAGGAGATGCCCCCTCGACACTCGCCCAGAATCGACCGAGCACTCCTTCTCGCGCCAGCCGCTCCACGCGAGGAAGCAGCCCGCGACGAGCGTATTCGTCGACAACGACGAGCCGATGGTCGATGCGCTCGGCGAGCTCACCCGCAGCTTTGCGCGTGAAGGTGAGGCCGAGCACCTCGTCGCGGCGGACGTGTCCGTTCGCGACGAGCCACACGACGCGCCCTGCCATGGTCTCGGTCTTGCCGCTTCCCGCGCCCGCGACGACCAGAGCCGGCGCCGGGGGCGCCTCGATGACCGCGCGCTGATCGCCGGTGGGCATCGGAAGGCCGAGGGCAGCGGCGATGCCCGCCGCCGATATCGTGCCGGGTCCGCTCCATCTCGCCTGCTCAGTCACGAGGCCGACACCGCCTTCACCGTATGGACAGGACACACGGCGAACGGATGCTTCATGCAGTGCGTGTCGAGGTGGGCATCGAAGCGATCCGACGCCATACCCGCCGCGGCATCGACGATGGAACGCAGGAACGCCGACCGCCGCTCGTCATCCATCGGCTCTTGACGAGCAAGCCGGTAGTGCGTCCCCTTGAGAGTCTTCGAGAGCACCAGGAGGCGGGCGCCGGCGTTGTCACGGGGGTCGGCGCCGGGTACCTCGCCCGCGAGGAATGCCAGCTGATACGCGGCGAGTTGCGGATCGTCGGTGACTTTGTCATCGCTCACGCGCTTCTCGGAGCGTCCCGTCTTCAAGTCGACGATCACGACGCGCTCGGCATCAGCGCGGTCGGCGTCGAGCGGAATCCCTTCCCCCCGCCCATTCGGATACACCTCGACCCGGTCGACTGAGCCGCTCAACAAGGCGATGCGTCGCCCTGCCGTCTCGTCCGCCGGGATCAGCGCCGGTGTCGTATCGGGCGCGGCATCCATATCGACACCGATCCGGAAGCGCGCCTCGGCGCCGATCGTGCGGCCACCCTCGCGATGAAAGCGGTCGAGATAGGTGTGCAGGCGACCGACGAGGAGCGTCGCCCAGTCGTGCTCCTTGCGCGACATCCACGGCGCTTCGAAATCGAGCTCGCCCCAACGGTCGTCCACGATCGCCTGCAATGCCGCAGCATCACCCCCCGGCACTTCCTCGAGAGCCGCGTGCAGAATCGTGCCGACGCCTGCCGACCACGACCGGGTGTCACCGCCGAGAGCGCGCACCGCCCAGTCGAGCGGGCATTCGGCGAAGCCCTCCAGCTTCGACGGCGACACGTGCACCGGTCCGCGCGCGGGGTCGCGCAACGGCGCTGTGCTGGTCGGAGCCGCGACGCCGTACCAATCGTGCGGCATCGCACCGGCGACGCGCGCGCGGCCGAGCAGCACCAGCTGCGCGGCAGCATGGGTTCGCGGTTCGTTCGCCGCCGATGATGTGAGGGTGCGTCGGTGCTGCGCGACGAGTCCGCGCAACGTGAGTGGATGCTGCGGCACGGTCGGGCCGTCCGGCTCGTCGCCGGGCTCGGGCAGGAAGGAGAACAGCGGGCTGGGTCCGAGGTCATCGTCATCGACCGCCGTCACCACCAGTCGTGACCGGGACCGCGACACCGCCCGCACGAGCAGGCGGAGCTCGTCGTGCAGTGCGGCCCGCCGCCGGTCGAGGACGGCGGGAATGTCGGGGATCGTCTCACCGCTGCGCCAGGCCGAGACGTCGTCGGCCAGGCGCCAGCTGTCGAGGAGTCCGCCTCGCAGCCGCACGTTCGGCCAGATTCCGTCCTGCACACCGGCGATCACGACACCCTCGAACTCGGTGCCGAGGGCCGCCGCCGGGGTCAGCAGCGTCACGGTATCGGGTCGCTCGGGAGCGGTGAGGATGTCTTCGGGAACGTCGCTGTCGAGAATGCGGTGAATGAAGGGTCCTGGGCCTTCGTCGAGTGAGCGCTCCACGAAGCGCTTGGCCGCGTCGAACAGCGCCACGAGCGCGTCGAGGGCATGGTCGACCTCGGAGGCGAGGACACCGCCGCCGGTGGCGAGGTCGCGCCAGGCGTCCGCAAGGCGCCGGCCCGAGGCATCCCGCGCTGCGTCCCACACCAGCCAGAGCAGATCGTGCACGGTCGCGCCGCGTTGCGCTTCGGCGTGCACTTTCGCGATGGCCGTGGCCAGACGCTCGGCGGCGCGCGCTTCGGGGGTATCGATGAGGCCGAGTTCGAGCGGATGCCGCATCGCCTCGGCCAGGAGTTCGCGCGCGGGTCGCGTGCCTTCGGCCGAGAGCTCGGCGTGCCGCAGACGCGCGCGCAACCTGCGCAATCCTACGGCGTCGAGGCCACCGAACGGTGAGAGCAGCGCGGACGCCACGACGTCGGGGTCGCGCTCGGCGGGCGCCGTGATGCCCAGACGCACGATCTCGACCACATCGCGGACGACCTGCTCGCGCCCCAGCGGTCGCTGCACGCCGGCGGCCCGCGTGGGCACCTCGCGTGCGGCGAGCTCGACCTCCAGCTCGGCCACCTGGCGGGTGTCGTGTGCGATCACGGCGAGGCGTCCCCAGGGCACGTCGTCGAGCACATGCCATTCCCGCAGTGTGCGGGCGATCCGGTCGATCTCTTCGAACGGTGACGGCGCAACGATGGCGCGCACGGAAGCGCCCTCATCGACCAGTGGCCCGGGCGCGCGCCGATGCTCGACGCGTCCGGCGGCGCCGATCGACGACGTGATGGTGCGCGTCAAGCGGGTGAGCGCCGGGGCGCCACGATACGGCGTCGCCAGAACGTGAACAGCGCCCAACAGATCGCAGAGCTGGGCGAACAGCGCGGGGCTCGCGCCCCGGAATGCGCCCGAGCCGATATCCGGGTCGCCGAAGGCCAGCACGGCGACCCCCCGCACCCGCAAGGCGCGCAGCAGAGCAATGCCACCCCGGGTCAGTTCCTGCGCGTCGTCGACCAGGACCACCCGCAGCCGAGCGGGTGGCCCGAGCGTCGCCTCCGCCGCAGAACCCGGCGCCGCCGAGCGGAGCAGGGCAGCGGCTTCTGCGACGAGATCGGCGGGGTCGCGGTGCGCCGCCCTCATCGCGCCGAGCGTCTCGCGGTACTCCCCCAGAAACGAAGCCGCCGCAACCCACGACGGCCGCCCGGTAGCTTGACTGAGCGCGGAAAGTTCGGGGGCCTCGATGCCGAGTTCGGCACATTCGGCGAAAAGCGCGCGCATCTCGGTGCGGAAGGACCGCGAAGACCGCACCGGGGACGGGAGCTCGTCGGGCCAGCGTGTGAACCCGGCGGCAGCATCCTCGTCATCGCCGGCGAGCATCTCCGCGATGATGCGGTCCTGATCGCCGGCCGTCAGCAGTCGCGGCGGCTCTTCGCCGCGCTGCACCGCCGCTGCGCGCACCAGTTGGTAAGCGAACGAAGCGACCGAACGGCCGAGCGGGCCGGAGGTCGCCTGGCCCACGCCGATAGCGAGCCGATCGCGCAAAGCCGTCGCCGTCTGCCGGGTGGGAGTGAGCACCAATAGCTCGTCGGCAGTGAACGCTCCGGCGGCCAGCAGGGCGGCGACCCGGGCGATGAGCGCTTCGGTCTTGCCGGTGCCGGGCGCACCGATCACCACACCGGATGCCGTGGGCTCGAGCTCGACGACCGAGCGCTGCGCCGCGTCCATCGTCACCGTATCCCCCATCGTGTCCACGACATGCCACGCTAGCGCGCGCCGCCGACACCCTCCGCGGTACGGCCCGTCGCCGCGCCGGCCCGCCACATCGTCTCAGCCGCCGACGTTCGCCGAGAGCGTGCGCGAGGTCGCCGCCCCTGCCTCGAACGGTGACGTAGAGTTCCAGTACGCCTTCGGGCCCCTGGACAGAAAGGCAGCGATCCGTGGAGATCCGCATCGGCATTGCGAACACCGGCCGTGAACTCAACTTCGAAACCAGCGAACCGGCCGACGCCGTGAAGAAGTCGGTCGCGACAGCGCTCGACGCCGGCGCGACGCACGTGTCATTCACGGATTCGAAGGGCAACTCGTACATCGTGCCCACCACGGGCATCGCCTACATCGAGCTCGGCACCGAAGAGTCGCGCCGGGTCGGCTTCGTCGCCTGATCCGCCTCACACGACATGCAGATCCTCCTCGCGTTCCTCTTCGCGGCGGCCGCCGGCGCTCTGGTGCACTTCACCGTGCCCGGGCGTGAGACACGCGGGGTCGCGCTCACGCCGATCGTTGCGGCATTCGTCGGCGGTCTCGTCTGGATGATCTTCACATGGTTCGGCGTCGGCATCGACAGCCCGTGGATCTGGATCGCCTCGATCGCCGTGCCTTTCGCCGTCGCTTACCCGGCGGTGGCTGTGCTGACCCGAGTCCGCCACGCGCACGATGCACGTGAGCGCACCCGGCTCAGAATCGCCTGACGCGTCGCGTTCGTCGGCACGTCTCTCCGCGCTCAGCCGTCAGGCCGAGAGGCCCATGGCTTCCATGCGCCGGGAGTGACCGCCGATCAGCTGAGTGAACACCGGCTCGACCTTCTTCTCGTCCGAGGCTTCGAGTCGGGTCGGCCGGAGCGCCGCACGCGCGATCAGCAGAGTGTCGCCGACGAGGCGGCGACCCCACAAAGCCAGGAGCGACGCCCACTCCGGGTCGCTTGCGATTGTGGCGGTGATGATGTCGACGATCGCCTGACGATCGTCATCTGCGCGGAGTATGCGTGCCACACGACGACCCGTCTCCCCATAACTGGCTGACAGAGCGAAGTAGAAGTCGTCGAGCATCCCGGCCGTGATGTGCACCGACAGCATCGTCTCCTGGGGTCTGACGCCGTGGGTGGCTCGCCGGAAGGAGTCCAGCGGTTCCCGGAACGGCAGCATGATCGCGGTGGGGTCGTCACCGCGCTCACGGATCAGTGCGACGAGTTCCTGGTGCTTCGTGAGCGCAGCGCCCGCCGCGCGAGAGAGCGACTCCTTCTCGGCGAGCTCCAAAGTCGAGGCGATGAGCTCGCTCAGCGTCTCGAAGTAGCCGAGCTGTAGGTAGGCTGCCTGCCCGAGGAACGTATCGATCTCGGGAGCCAGCTCCTCGAAATCGACGCGCGTCGCGTCGCCCGCCTCCTCGCGGGAGCGCAGTCGCAGCGTACGCCCCGGCGCGTCGCGCCTCCGTTTGAACCAGTCGAACACGGATCCAGCCTAGAGCCGCAGCATCCGTTCTCGAGCGGGGCGCCGGGGGTTCGCACCAAGGACGGGTATCGTGGAGACCGCCCCGGCAGTGGATCGGGGCCCCGCGCCTGTGGCTGAGTGAACGGCGTGGACCATTCATCTCGGTGGCGAATCTCGCCGCCCTCATCCGAACAGGCTCATATCGTGACGACCTTCGCCGAACTAGGCGTAGATCAGGACATCGTCGACACACTCTCCGCCAAGGGGATCGTCGACGCCTTCCCGATCCAAGAACAGACCATCCCGCTCGGACTTCCCGGCCAGGACATCATCGGCCAGGCCAAGACCGGCACCGGCAAGACCTTCGGCTTCGGCATCCCCGTGGTGCAGCGACTGGGTCTCGACCCCGAGCACGGCGTCAAGGCGCTGATCGTGGTGCCCACTCGTGAGCTGTGCGTGCAGGTATACGAAGACATCGACATGCTCACGACGGGACGCTCCACCAGCGTCGTCGCGATCTACGGCGGCAAGGCCTACGAGGGCCAGATCGAGCAGCTCAAGGCCGGCGCCCAGATCGTCGTCGGCACACCGGGGCGTCTGATCGACC
>JAHIOK010000398.1 GCA_018895315.1 Actinomycetota bacterium
CGTACAGAAGCGCGCCAAGCGTCCCGTCGGAGCACCAGACAAGGCACTCGCGAAGAAGGTGACGAAGGTCGGCATCATCGGCGCGGGCCTCATGGCCAGTCAGTTCGCGCTGCTGTTCGTGCGCCGACTGCAGGTGCCCGTGCTCATCACCGATCTCGACCAGGAGCGCGTCGACAAGGGGCTCGCCTACATCCGCGACGAGATCGGCAAGCTCGAGGCCAAGGGACGCGTCGACGGCGACCAGGCGAACAAGCTGCGCGGACTCATCCATGGCACGACCGACAAGACCGAGTATGCGGACTGCGACTTCGTCATCGAGGCGGTGTTCGAAGAAGTCGGCGTCAAGCAGCAGGTGTTCGGCGACATCGAGAAGATCATCGCCCCGGACGCGATCCTCGCAACGAACACCTCGTCGCTGTCGGTGGAGGAGATCGGCTCGAAGCTCGAGCATCCCGAACGGCTGGTGGGCTTCCACTTCTTCAACCCGGTCGCGGTGATGCCGCTCATCGAGATCGTCAAGACCCCGGTCACCAACGATCCTGCACTGTCGACGGCGTTCGTTGTGGCGAAGGGGCTCGGCAAGAACGCCGTCCTCACGGCCGATGCTCCCGGCTTCGTCGTCAATCGGCTCCTTGCAAAGGTCATGGGTGAGGCAGCGCGCGCCGTCTACGAAGGCACTCCCCTGCTGACCGTCGAGAAGGCCTTCGGTCCACTCGGGCTGCCGATGACGCCGTTCCAGCTGATCGATCTCGTCGGCTGGAAGGTCGCCGCCCACGTGCAGGACACGATGGCGTCCGCCTTCCCCGACCGCTTCTTCGCGTCGGAGAACTTCCACGCCCTCGCGGAGCTTCCCACCGTTGTGGAGAAAGACAAGAACGGCCGCGTCACCGGCTGGTCGAAAGACGCACAGAAGGTGCTCGTCGTCGGAGACACCCCCGCCACCGAAGCCGACATTCTGCAGCGCGTTCAGGACGGCCTCGCCCAAGAGATCCACCTGATGCTCGAGGAGGGAGTCGTCCCCGAGGTGGAGGACATCGACCTCTGCTTGATCCTCGGCGCCGCATGGCCGTTCATCGACGGCGGGGCCTCTCCGTACCTCGACCGCGAGGGCGCATCCGAGCGGGTCTTCGGCGGGACGTTCCACACGCCGAAGATCGTCGGCATCGCTTCGCGCTGATCGCGCGAAAACGACGAAGGGGTGGATGCCGCGGCATCCACCCCTTCGTCGGATGAGTATGGCTAGCGGCCGTGCTGACCGACGTCGCTGTCGGCATCGCCGGTGATCCAGATAGGCGTCGTCTCCGGCTGGCGTGCGACCGGGATGCGGATGCCGAGCACCTGCGAGACGACGTCCTGCGCGATCTTCGAGGCGGTGAGGCCCGCATCCTCGAAGATCTGCTCACGGGTCGCGTGGTCGAGGAACTCGTCGGGCAGCCCCAACTCGTCCACTGCCGTGTCGACGCCCGACTCGCGAAGCACCTGACGCACGCGGGTGCCGATGCCGCCGACGCGGATGCCGTCCTCGATCGTGATCACAAGGCGGTGAGCCGCGGCCAGTTCGACCACGGAGGGCTGCACGGGGACCACCCAGCGTGGATCGATCACGGTGGCGCCGATGCCCTGCGCACGCAGTCGATCGGCGACATCCATGGCCAGATGAGCCATCGGACCGATACCGATCAGCAGCACGTCCTGCGCGTCGCTCTGCAGGAGCAGATCGACACCGTCGGGGAGACGCTCGATCGCAGGCAGTTCGGGGCTCACGCTGCCACGGGGGAAGCGGACCACGGTGGGAGCGTCACTCACCTCGACGGCCTCGCGCAGCTCTTCGCGCAGGCGCTGAGCGTCTCGCGGCACGGCGATGCGGATGTGAGGCACGAGCTGCAGCATCGCGAGATCCCAGATGCCGTGGTGGCTCGGGCCATCCGGTCCGGTCACACCCGCGCGATCCAGCACGAACGTGACGCCTGCCTTGTGCAGCGCGACATCCATCAGCACCTGGTCGAACGCACGGTTCATGAAAGTGGCGTAGATCGCGACGACGGGGTGCAGACCGCCGAACGCAAGACCCGCCGCGGATGCGACGGCGTGCTGTTCGGCGATGCCGACGTCGTAGACGCGGTCGGGGAAGCGCTGCGCGAACGGAAGCAGACCGGTCGGTCGCAGCATGGCCGCCGTGACCGCGATGACGTCCTCGCGCGCAGCACCGATCTCGGGAAGCTCAGCCGCGAAGACCTCGGTCCACGCCGTTCCGCTTCCGGAGCCGACCGACTCGCCCGTCACCGGGTCGATGCGTCCGACGGCATGGAACTGATCGGCTTCGTCGAGCAGAGCGGGCGCGTACCCGCGTCCTTTCTCGGTGATCGCGTGCACGATCACGGGAGCGCCGTACTCCTTCGCGAGTTCGAGCGTCTCCAGCAGCGCGCCAAGATCGTGTCCGTCGACCGGGCCCAAATATTTGATGTCGAGATTCGAATACAGCGACGCGTTGTTCACCAGTCGTGAGAGGAACCCGTGGGTCCCCCCTCGCACGCCCCGGTAGACCGCACGGGCTGCAGGGCCGAGCCTACGGAACAGCGAGTCGGATCCGCGGTGCAGGTGGCGGTACGCCTCGCCCGTGCGGATGCGGTTGAGATAGCGCGCCATGCCCCCGATGGTCGGGGCGTAGGAGCGGCCGTTGTCGTTGACGATGATGACCAGATTGCGGTCGTTGTCGTCGGAGATGTTGTTGAGCGCCTCCCACGTCATTCCGCCGGTGAGCGCGCCGTCACCGACGACCGCGACGACATGACGATCCCGTCGCCCCGTGAGGGTGAGTGCCCGAGACACACCGTCCGCCCAGCTCAGAGAGCTCGACGCATGCGACGACTCGACGACGTCGTGCACGCTCTCGGAGCGCTGCGGATAGCCTGCGAGCCCCCCGCGCGTGCGCAGGGCGGAGAAGTCCTGACGGCCCGTGAGGAGCTTGTGGACGTACGACTGGTGGCCCGTGTCGAAGATGATCGGATCGTTCGGCGAATCGAAGACCCGGTGCATGGCGATGGTGAGCTCGACGACGCCGAGGTTCGGACCGAGGTGACCGCCGGTCTGAGAGACATTCTCGATCAGGAACTCACGCACTTCTTGAGCGAGAGTGCCGAGCTGCTCGGTACTCAATGCGTCGAGATCCCGCGGTCCCGTGATCGACGAAAGCAGCGACATCCCGTCTCCTTCCGTGCTCCGAACAGTGCATCGAGTCTATCCGTTGGGTCTCACGAGAGGTTCGGCGCGACCGAGAAGGGGCCCGGATTCAGTTCGATTCCGGGCCCCTTCTCACTGACTCGCGTCTTAGACGAGCGAGCGCAGCACGTACTGCAGGATTCCGCCGTTGCGGTAGTAGTCCGCTTCACCGGGTGTGTCGATGCGCACAACGGCGTCGAACTCGACCGTCGCCTTGCCGGGCGCCGAGAACTCGCTCGGCGCAGCGGTGACGTGCACGGTCTTGGGTGTCACGCCCTCGTTCAGCTGTTCGAGGCCCGCGATCGAGACGATCTCCGTGCCGTCGAGACCCAGCGAAGTCCAGCTCTCACCCGCGGGGAACTGCAGCGGAACAACACCCATGCCGATGAGGTTCGAGCGGTGGATGCGCTCGAAGCTCTCGGTGATGACCGCCTTGACGCCCAGCAGGCTCGTACCCTTGGCGGCCCAGTCACGCGACGAGCCGGAGCCGTACTCCTTGCCGCCGAAGATCACCAGCGGCGTGCCGTCGGCCTGATAGTGCTGACTGGCGTCGTAGATGAACGACTGCGGTCCGCCCTCGACCGTGAAGTCGCGCGTGTAGCCGCCTTCGACGCCGTCCAGCAGCTGGTTCTTGAGGCGGATGTTCGCGAACGTTCCGCGGATCATCACTTCATGGTTGCCGCGGCGCGACCCATACGAGTTGTAGTCCTTGCGGGTGACGCCGTGCGCGTCGAGGTACTGACCCGCGGGGCTGTCGGCCTTGATGTTGCCGGCCGGACTGATGTGATCGGTCGTGACCGAGTCACCGAGAGTGGCCAGCACGCGGGCACCGGCGATGTCGGAGACAGGAGTCAGTTCCATCGTCATGCCGTCGAAGTACGGGGGCTTGCGCACGTAGGTCGACTCGGCATCCCACTCGAACACGTCGCCCGTCGGGGTGGGCAGGGTCTGCCAGCGCTCGTCGCCCTCGAAGACACTCGCGTACTGGTGCGTGAACATCTCCTTGTTGATCGACGAGTCGATCGTGGACTGCACCTCGGCCGCATCGGGCCAGATGTCCTTCAGGAAGACATCTTCGCCGTTCTGATCCTGGCCGAGCGCGTCGACCTCGAAGTCGAAGTTCATCGATCCCGCGAGCGAGTACGCGATGACCAGCGGCGGGCTCGCGAGGTAGTTCATCTTCACGTCGGGGTTGATGCGTCCCTCGAAGTTGCGGTTTCCCGACAGCACCGCGGTGACAGCGAGGTCGTTCTCGTTGATCGCAGCCGACACCTCTTCGATCAGCGGACCCGAGTTGCCGATGCAGGTCGTGCAGCCGTAGCCGACCGTGTAGAAGCCGAGTGCTTCGAGGTCGTCCGTGAGGCCGGCCTTCTCGTAGTAGTCGGTGACGACCTTCGAGCCCGGCGCGAGCGTGGTCTTCACCCACGGCTTGGCCTTGAGGCCCTTCTTCACGGCGTTGCGGGCGAGCAGGCCCGCCGCGAGCATCACCGACGGATTCGAGGTGTTGGTGCACGAGGTGATCGCGGCGATGGTGACCGCGCCGTGATCGAGCACGAACTTCTCACCGTCGGCCAGCGTCACCGGCGACGGCTTCGAGGCCGTCTTCGGGGCGTGGCTGTGGTGGTGGTGCTCGTGATGGTTGTTCTCGTCCTCGGGCGAGTTACCCGGGGGGTCGGATGCCGGGAAGGACTCCGAGCCCTCGAGGTCGACGAGGTCGTGCTCGACCTCGGCGTAGTTGACCAGGTCGCGCTCGAACTGCTCCTTGGCGTCGGCCAGGATGATGCGGTCCTGCGGACGCTTCGGGCCGGCGATGGAGGGGACGACCGTGGAGAGGTCGAGCTCCATGTACTCGCTGAAGATCGGCTCGACGGATGCGTCGTGCCACAGCTTCTGTTCCTTGGCATAGGCCTCGACGAGCGCGAGCTGCTCTTCGCTGCGGCCGGTGAGACGAAGGTAGTCGACGGTGACGCTGTCGATCGGGAACATCGCGGCGGTGGAGCCGAACTCAGGGCTCATGTTGCCGATGGTGGCGCGGTTCGCCAGCGGAACCGAGGCAACACCCTCGCCGTAGAACTCGACGAACTTACCGACGACGCCGTGCCTGCGCAGCAGGTCGGTGATCGTGAGCACGACG
>JAHIOK010000399.1 GCA_018895315.1 Actinomycetota bacterium
GAGGCGCCGTTGCCCAGATGGAAGACGATCAGGCGCAGCTCCGACAGCGGGCGTCCCAGCAGCTCGGCCGCGCGCGTGGAGACGTACTGGTAGGAGATGCCGTGGAACCCGTAACGGCGGATCCGATGCTGCCGGACGAGCTCCGGCGGCAGCGCGTAGACGGTGGCTGCCGGCGGCAGGGTGCGATGGAACGCGGTATCGAACACCGCAACGTTCGGGATGCCGGGGAACACGGCACGGGCGGCACGGATGCCCGCGAGATTGACCGGGTTGTGCAGCGGCGCCAAGGCGGCGAGCTCGTCGATCTGCTGCTCCACCTCGTCGGTGATCAGCGTCGCGGAGTCGAACCGGCTGCCGCCGTGCACCACACGGTGGCCGATGACCGCGACGGGTTCGTCGCGCAGCTTCGCAAGCAGATCCTGAATCGCGGCATCGTGTCCCGCCGCCTCGCGGCGATCCGTGTCGAGCCGTTCCACGAGGCCGCCCCGGATCGACGCGCCCGACTGGCCGTCGACCAGCTGCCACTTCACCGAGGAGGAGCCCGCGTTCAGCACCAGCACGACGGTCATCCGCAGCTCCCCAGGTGCCTCATCGTCATCGTCGTCGGATTCTACGGCGCGACCACCCGACGCCTTGCGACCCTCGCCCCGGTGAACCTGGGTGGCGCCTGCCGTCCCGGATCGCTCGAGCGGCTCGAGGCTGTGGCCGTCGCTGGGACCCCCTCAAGGTGAGGGCTGTACCCGGAGGGGGTACTGTTGGGCGTGGAAAGGCGGACAGGAATGCGAGGAATCCGGGCGGCGCTGCAGCCAGCGGGCCCCACACGTCGCGCTGCCTTGCTCGCCTTCGGTGTGGTCATCGCCGTCATCGCCGTCATCCTTGCCATGCATTCGTTGAGCCTGGAGGACAACCAGACCGGCTCCGTCACACCAGCCGTGTCGGTCGTGTCAGCCCAGGGGGAGCCCGTCGCGGCGACCGCACCGGTGTCGTCATCGGATTCGCAGGGATGCGACACCATCGTCTGCACGCCCGGCCATGCGCTGGACGCGATCGCTTGCGTCCTGGCCCTGCTGTTGACGCTGTCACTCCTGATCTTGGTGGATCGATCCCGTTGGGACGAGCTCCTTGCGCTGCTCCGGCGTCACCTGTCGGTGATGCCGACACCGCGGGGTCTTGCGTTACGGGCTGCTCCTTCCCTCGTCGCCCTGTCGGTCAGTCGGACCTGACCCGCGCTGCCGCATCGCGGATGATGCGCGCGAGTGCCGGGCACGCGGCGGTCACTGACCACGCCTGAGTACGCGTCCGGCTGAACGGCCGCTCGGCGCGTCCGGGCGTCACCTCTCGTAGGCAGCTGCGCGAACTGTTCGCCCGCGACCCTGCCGCTCTCACTTCGCGACCACCGCCGCGCGCACCCACCGTCATGGCGAGCGCGTGCCCGCTCGAGCGTCGGCCATGTCCTTGCCAGTGCCGCCTTTCTGCGCGGCCGCCGATCTACAACCCCGTGAAGGATCTGATGTTCCGTTCTATGCCCTTCGTCCTCACCGCATTGGTGCTGCTCGCGGTCCTCGCTGGTGCCGCGATCCTGTACTTCGCATTGGCGGTCTTCGCATGATCGCGGACACCGCCGGGCACGACATACCGCCAACCCGTCGCCGCATTCGGGAGCACGCCATCGCCGCGCAGGCGGCGCACCGGCAGCGACGCGCGAGATGGCTGCGCCGTCGCGGGGTGGCTGTCGTGGCGATGGCCGCGGTGCCCGCCCTTGCCGTCCCGTTGTCGCTACCCTCGCCCTCCCCGGCCGAGGCTCTCACTGCCCAGCAGCCGGAGACGGTGAGCTCCCAGCCGCAGTCGCTCACAGTCGGCGACCGCGCCGCGCCGGTGGTGCTGGACCGCGACGGCTTCTCCGCCAGCGTGCCGCTGCCCGATGGCGCCGAGCCGTATGCGTTCACTGCGGCCACCTTCGTGAACGATCCCGCCTCGCCGGTGCAGTGGCCGTTCACGACAGGGGTGCCGGTCAGTAGCCCGTTCGGCTATCGCATCCCGCCCTGCTCGTCGTGCTCGAGCTACCACAACGGGGTCGATCTGACCCCGGGGATGGGCACCTCGATCCAGGCGATGGCGGATGGAATCGTGACGGTCGCGACCGACGAGGGCGGCAGTTACGGCACCTATGTGGTGATCCGGCACGAGATCGACGGGCA
>JAHIOK010000400.1 GCA_018895315.1 Actinomycetota bacterium
CCGCGGCATCTTGCTCTGCAGGTTCCATCACCTCCATCTCCACAACGCCCGCTGGCGCATCACCCGGGAGCGGACAGGGGACTTTCTCCTGCACTCACCGCCGGGGATGGGCGCAGTACCCGTGATCCTCGGGAGCAAGTCGCCGTTGCGGTTCGCCACGATCCTCGCACCGGGAGCGAGACCCAGGGGTGCGGGGTAACCTGCCTGCTTTCAGCGGTGAGTCGTCAGCAGAGGTGTGATGGATGCGATGAGCCGGCGACGGGTGCGGCCATCGGAGCTACGCGCCGGTCACCAGGGGGACGGGCGCTCGGTGTCGCGGGTGCCGTCATCAGGAAGATGCGGCAGCACCTCACCGCCCGCGCGGATACACAGCCAGCGCAACTGCTCAGAGCTGTCGGGCACCGACCGCCACGTGCGCCACACGCCTTGCCCCACCCGCACGACGGTGCCGGGGCCGACGTCGACGACGTCGTCATCCAGCCCCATCTGCCCATGACCGGTGAGGAAGACGTACAGCTCCTCGATCGCCGAGTGCGTGTGCCAATAGCCGGCCTCTTCGCCGGGCTCGAAGGCATTCGAAGTCATACCGATGTACTGCATCGCGAGGTCGTGATCGACCACCCGACGCCCATCACGGGAACGCGACGGGTGGAACCCGCCGAAATGATCCCGCCACTCGTCGAGGGCACCCATCTCCGACACCTGGTAGTCGCTCACGACGACACTTTAACCCGGGGAAGGAGACCCCGAAACCATCTCGGAACGAATCTGCCGCCTGCCCTCAGATCTGCGGCATCCGGCAACCGGCGAACGTCGAGGCCTCGAGATGCACCGACATCGATGCACGCGAAGACGTCGAGCCGGCAACGATCGTGATATCTCGTTCGCGAGTGTCGAGGTTCGCGATCAGCACGGAGGTGCCCGCCGCGCCACGGCCGCCGATCGCCCACACGAGACCGTCGGGACTCGAACCCCACAGCAGCGTGGACCCGCTCAGCGTCGAGAGAGCGCGCAGAGCCGCCGCCGCTGGGCGCTCGCGGCCCTCGCCGTCGCGCAGGCCGCGAGGACCCCATTCCTCGAAGAACGCGATGCTCGCCACCCCCGGCACGGCGAACGCCGCCGCACTCGCGATCGTCCATGCACTCAGCTCCGAGGCATCCTGCCGCGCGTCGTCGGCATCACCGCCGAGTAGCTGCGGACCATAGCCTTCGTCGAGAGACGCACCGGATGCCGCGGGTGCCGCTGTGGTCGCGACGTCATTGAACCGCGGGCGCAGCGACACCAGGCCGATATGCACCGGGAGTCCCCGTGCGAAGACCACACCCTGCCGAGCGGTCAGACGCTGCATCGCCACCGACTCCACGAGCTGCTCGGTGCCGCGACTGTGGAACAGCGGGGTGCTGCTGAAGGCAACGCCCTCCAGATCGTCGGGCAGCCGATGCCCCTCGCGGTTGAGCTCCGTGAAATGCGCCCGCGAACCGCCGATGACAGAAGCGGCAACGCCGGCGTCGGCCAGAGCGGCGCGGAGAGCGTTCGTTGCCGCGACATCCGACATGTGCTGCGACGGACCGCTGCGCTGGAAGACAGCGACCCGAGCGACAGAGAGGTGGCGCAGCTCGCGGGCCACGGCGGCGAGTGCGCGACGGCTCGGAGACTCCGGTGAGCTCAGCGACTCGGGAGCGCTCGCGAGCACCAACCGCACATCGAGAGGCAGGCCGGTGGCGGCGGCGCGTGCGAGCGCGGCCGTCCAGTTGGGGCTCGCGAGATCGAGCTCGACGAAGCGTGCCTGACCGATCGATGCGTCGGTCCGGGAATCGAGCGGCGCAGGATCGGGCGCCGTCGCAGCGCCGAGCACGATCTCGGGGAACGCCCCACCCTCGAACAGCTCGATGCGATCTGCACTGGACGCCTCCGCGATCGGCGACCCGACGTGGGCGCGCACCGCTACCCGCTGATGCACTCGCTCACCGGTGCCGACGCGATACGGAAAGGGCTGCGAAAGCGGGCGACTGTACGTCTTGAACGAGGCATCCGTCCAGTTGCGCTGATCTTCCATCTCGAACACTTCGCCTGCGAACCGCACGTCAAGATCGAGCCCGTTCGACATCCACGCCAGTTCGCGGATGTCGAATGCCGGCTGATGCGCGCTGATCGCCTCGGGGAACTCCACAGAAGACTGCGAACCATCGGCGTGCACCACATGGAGTGCAGAACCCGCCACAGACGGGGGATGCAGCACGACGAGTCCGATCCGATTGGCCCAGAATTCGTCCTCAGAGACGAGGCTCATTTCGACCGAGATCTCATCGGCGGACACTTCGACCCGCACGTTCCCGCTCAGATCGGCGCCGTACTCACGGGTGCGAACCGTCAGCACGATCGCCGACACCGACTCCTCTACGTCCTCGACGACGAGGTCGGCGGTGTTCCAGTCGCGATCACGCACGACGGCGCGGATGCTGCGCAATACCATCCGGCCGTCGAAGCGCAGATCGGCGATCTCGTCATCGCGCAGCTCGAGCGTCCAGGAGCCACGAGACCATGCCCGCGACGGGGCATGCGACGAATTCCAGGCCGACGTCATCTCAGCGCGCAGTCATCTCAGTTCGTCCCCATCCCGTCGGTGGTCATGTCACAGCGCGGTCATGCCGCCGTCGACCGCGAACAGCGAGCCCGTCGCGAACGCGCCATCCTCGCTGGCGAGAAACACCATGATGCCTTCGACATCGCGCGGTGCACCCGCACGGCCGAGCGGTATGCGCCCGATGATCGCGGCCCGCGAAACCGGGTCGGTCGAGATCGCACGGACCAACGTGGTCTCGGTGTAGGCCGGCACGACGGTGTTGACCCGAATATTCCGATCCGCGTATGCGGCGGCCACCGTGCGCGCCAGGCCGTGGATACCGGCCTTCGATGCGCTATAGGCCGTGAAGTCCGCCCCCTCGCCGTTGAGCCCGGTGGGGCTGCCGGTGAGGATGATCGAGCCGCCGCCAGAGGTGAGCATGGACCGCACCGCGTGCTTGACGGTCAGGAAGGTGCCGGTCAGGTTGATGTCGATCGTGCGTCTCCACACCTCGAGATCGAGGTCTGCCGCCGGGGCATCCTGCCCGAAGAGCTGCACTCCGGCGTTGGCGACCGCGACGTCCGGCGACCAGCCGTCTGCCTCGAGGGCGGCGAATGCCGAGGCCACCGATGCCTCGTCGGAGATGTCCATCACTGCTGAGCGAGCCTGGTCGGCACCGATTGCAGCGACCGCATCGTGTGCGGCGGCGGCATCCCGATCGGCGATGATGACGCGCGCGCCCTCGCGGGCGAACCGCTCGGCGACACCGCGACCGATTCCCGTACCCGCGCCTGTGACGAGAGCTGTCTTACCTGTGAGTGTTGCCATGTCGGGCCTCAGCGTTCGATGTGATCGAGGTGGAGCATTCGCGCGAGGTTCTTGTCGAGCTCGTCGTCGCGGAAGATCTTCTTCCAGTCGTCTTTGATGATGCTCTCGCGACCGTAGTCCATCGCGATCAGGCATGCATCGCTGAACGGGTTGTCTCCGCGCAGCCCGTTCGCGAGCGCCACCTGGGTGTGGCCGTACAGGATCGACCGGGCCGCGGCCTCGGGAACGCCCATCGTGTGGATGGTCTCGTTCAATGCTTCGTTCAGGAGCGAACCGATCATGCAGGCGACCGTCTCGACCAGGGTCGGCTCGAGCTGGGCGAGCTGCTTGATGGTGACGAAATGAACATCGATGATCGGTGCGTAGATCGCGCGGACGGTGGCCTCGACGATCGCGGCCTTAGCGGGATCGTCGGATTCGACGGCGGCGATCGCGTCCTGTGGGGCGGCGATGCCACCGAAGGTGTCGGCCCACTCCTCTGGCGTCTGACGTTGCAGGAAGATCGACGGGTGGCACGGGTGCGCGACGGCCCGGATGACGTCTTCGCGGTCGGTGAGCAGTCCGGCGTATGCGGCGGCGGGGTCGAGCGTGAGCGCGATGGCCCCCGACTTCATCTGCGGCACGAGCTCGGCGGTGACGGCCTTCAGAGCGAGGTCGGGCACGGCATAGACGACGATGTCGGCATCGGCGACAGCAGCCAGGGCATCGGTCAGCGTTCGCCAGGCGTCGAGCGTGCGCTGCTGACCGGCGGGCGAATTCTCGACGTATGACACGCGGTGCGCCGTCTTGACGAGGTTGTTGGAGACGCGCATGCCCATCTTGCCGCCCGCTCCGATGACGGCGATCGTGTAGTTCTCGGTCATGATGTGCTCCTCAAATAGTCGATGGTGGTGCGGGTCCATTCGCGCTCGACGCGGATGGTCGTTTCGGGGTCGCCCTGCCACGGCAGCCAGTGCTCGACGATCTCGTCGATGCCGCGTTCGCGCGGTCGTACTGTCTCGAGCAGGTGCGGATAATCGTGCAGGCCGGTGCCCATCGGGGCTCCGCTGTATGTGAAGCCGACCCAGCCGGGCTGCCGGGTGAAGGCGAAGTCCTTGACATGGACGTTCGCAGCGAGGTGCGCTGAGGCCTCGACCACGTCGCGGGGGCGCTCCAGTCGTGCGACCACATTGCCGGGGTCGAGGCAGATGCCCAGCTGCGCACTGCCGAACGATTCCACGAGTGCAACGAGGTCGTCTGTCGCGACCTGCTCATACGTCTCGAGCGCGAGAGTGACGCCGGATGCCTCATATTCCGGCAGCGACATGCGCAGCCACGCTTCCGCCTCGGGGAGCGTCGGACGCGAGTTTGCCCCGTACAGCATCGACCGCACCAGGCTCGCGGAGAACACAGAGGCGAGCGCGAGGAATCGTGCGAGCCGCTCGGGCTCGATCCCCTTCGTGCCGAGCTGGATCGTGAGGCCGAGATCGCGGGCGGCCTCAGCGGCGTCCTCCAGCTCGACGCCGCTCATGATCTCGAGCGGCGCGTAGTCGCAGATCTGGAAGAGGTCGACGCCGAGCGCACGGGTCGCCTCGAACGCGCCGATGAGTGAGAGGGGCTCGGGCACCCGGTCGGAGTGCTGCCAGAAGAACGCGTACGTGCCGAGGCCGATCATGCCGTGCCCACCGGCGATGTCAGGGCAGATGCCTCGGCCAGGACGCCGGCGAGGGTGGCGGGGTCGTGCGCGAACCGGCCGAGGAACAGCCCGTCGACCGCGTCGCCGAGCTCGGTGAGCAGCCCGGGGCCGGCGGAGCCGCCGTAGATCACACGCGATCCGGGCCGCGTGGCGCGCATTTCGTCACGCAAGGCTCCGGCAACCGCGCGGATGTGCGCGACGGGCGCGGGTTCGGCGGCGCCGATCGCCCACACGGGTTCGTAGGCCACGACGATCGGGCCGGGCCCGGCAGCAGCGAGGTTGGCGTGGAGCTGCGCGATCGCGGTGGCCGCGGCATCCGCGGGGGAGAGCCGTTCGGATTCGCCGATGCAGAGCACGGGAGTCACATCATTGCGGAGGGCGGCGGCCACTTTCGCCGCGACCACATCGTCGGTCTCGCCGAAGAGACGGCGCCGCTCGGCGTGGCCGATCTCGGCGAGCGCGACCCCGACCTCGGAGAGCTCGGCGGCGCTGACCTCTCCGGTGAACGCGCCGCTATCCGCGGTTGCGAGATCCTGCGCGCCAACTCGCACCCCGGTGCCCGAGAGGGCGACCAGCGCGGCCGGGATCTGCAGATAGGTGGGGATCACGAAGAGTTCGACCTCGCCACGGGCCACCGCGTCGTTCGCGCGCGCGACCTCGGCGACGCGCGCGAACCAATTCGTCGCCTGACGATGACCGAAGTACATCTTGAGGCTGACGCCGACCGTGACCCGGACGCCCATCAGCAGGACCCCGTGGCCTCGTACTCGCCGATCACCGCGACCTTCTCGGCCGACGCCGACGTCGTGTCGAACCGATAGGTGAGCCACTCGCGCACCAGGCGGCGGGCGAGCTCGATGCCCACGACGCGCTGACCCATGCACAGCACCTGCGCGTCATTGGAGAGCACGGAACGCTCGACCGAGAACCCATCGTGCGCCGTGACGGCGCGGATGCCGGCAACTTTGTTCGCCGCGATCGCGACGCCCAGACCCGTGCCGCAGAATAGCAGCGCGCGGTCGGCGTCGCCGGATGCGACGAGTTCGGCGGCGGTTATCGCGACCCGCGGGTAGGCGGTGTGCCCGTCGGCATCGACGCCGACATCGACCACTGAGGCGACACCGGGGTGGGCTTCGAGGTCCTTCTTCAGGACCTCCTTGTAGTCGAATCCGGCGTCATCACAGCCGATGACGAGGCGCAGGGGCTCAAGCAAGTGCGTTCCTTTCGTTGTCGAAGACATCGGCCACCGCAACAGCGATCAACGCCAGGGAATGTGCTCCGGGATCGGGGGTGCCGAGGCTCTTGTGGGCGTGCGGACGCGCGCGTCCCATCCGGGGCAGCAGGTCGGCCGTGGATGCCGCGGCCGCCGTCGCGGCATGTGCCGCCGCGCGCCAGGCATCCGTCAGTCGGGCGCCGGCGTCGACGGCGCGGGTCAGCTCCGCGCTGAACGGAACGATCGCGTCGACCATCGTCTTGTCGCCGAGCTCGGCCTTGCCGTAGTCCATGATGCCGGTGGCTCCGGCCGCGACGCCGGCGGCGACATCCGCTGCGTCCGGTGCGCCTTCGTCGCCGAGCTTCGCGGCGATCGCGGTAAGGATGACGCCCCAGAGTGCTCCCGACGTGCCGCCGGCACGGTTCGACCATGCGTCGGCGGCGCGAGCAAGAGTGGTCGCCGCCCCTGCTCCCGCATCGGCGGCGGCGATTGCCGCGGACAGTGCCGCGTGCGAGCCGCGCTGCATCCCGATGCCGTGATCGCCATCCCCGGCGATCGCATCGATCCGGCCGAGTTCGTCGACGTGGGTATCGACGGTCGCGACAACGCTCTGCAGGGTGGCTACGACGGTGGCGGCAACGCCGCGCGAGACGTCATCGGAGGGCGGGATCGCTTCGGCCGTGATCTCAGCGAGCGGCGAGGCATCCGATCGCGCCGCCTGGATCACCGATCCCCGGCGGTACGCGGGGGTGTCGACCGGGGTGTCCCAGAGCTGGGCGAGTTCGTCGTCGAGCCAGAACAGCGTCAGCGAGGTGCCCGCCATGTCGAAGCTCGTGCAGTATTCGCCGACGTGCGGGTCGACGATCTCGATTCCGGCGGCGCGCAGCAGCTCGGCGACGCGGCGGTAGACGACGAAGAGCTCTTCATATTTGAGCGACCCCAGACCGTTGAGGATCGGCACGACTCGGGCGCCCTCGATCGCGACAGGAGCTTCTTCGAGCAGGCTCGAGACGAGGAGCCCGGCCAGTTCATCGGCGGTCGGGATGTCGGTCTCGTCGATGCCCGGTTCACCGTGGATGCCGAGTCCCACGGCCATCCGGCCTTCGGGAACCGAAAACAGCGGCGCCTCGGCACCCGGCAGCGTGCACCCGGTGAACGCAACGCCGATCGAGCGCGTGCGCTCGTTGGCATGGCGCGCGACTCGGGTGACGCCGTCGAGGTCGTAGCCCGCCTCGGCCGCCGCGGCCGCGGTGCGGAACACCGCGAGGTCGCCCGCGATACCGCGCCGCTTGTGCTTCTCGGCGGCTGTCGCGCTGAAGATGTCGTCGGTGACCGCCACGGTCTCGCACGCGATGCCCTCGGCGCGCAGCCGGTCTTGCGCGGCATCGAAGTTGAGTACGTCGCCGGCGTAGTTGCCGTAGCTGAGGAACACCCCGCCGCCCTGCGCGGCGCCCTTCGCGACCGCGAAGACCTGCTGAGTCGAGGGCGACGCGAAGAGATTACCCATGACCGCGCCGTGGGCGAGGCCTTGGCCGACGAGTCCGCCGAAGGCCGGGTAGTGCCCCGAACCGCCGCCGATCACGACGGCGACCTGGCCCGCGGGTGAAACCGTGCTGCGGAGCACCCCGCCCGTCACGCGCCGGACGTAGCGCTCGTTCGCGGCGACGAAGCCGTCGATCATCTCGTCGGCGAAGTCGGCGGGGTCGTTCCACAGCCTGGTCATCAGCGGACGCCCCCCGTGATGGTGGCGGGGGCATCCATGGTCGTCTTCTTGTCGTTGCGCGCGAGCAGCACCATGAGCACGGCCGAGATCAGCATGAAGACGCCGACGATGATCATCGGTACCTCATAGCCGCCGGTCCAGTCGTGCACGGCGCCCGTGATGTACGGCGCACTGAAGCCCGCCAGGTTGCCGATGGTGTTGATCAGCGCGACACCGGCCGCAGCGGCGACCCCGGTGAGGAACTTCGTCGGCAGTGTCCAGAAGTTGGGCAGTGCCGCGAAGATCGCCATCGCGGTGATGGTGATGACGGCGATGGTCGCCGCAGGAGAACCGGCGAACAGGGCGAGCGGGATCGAGATCGCGCCGACCACTGCGGGGACGGCGATGTGCCAGGTCTTGAGACCGCGCTTGGAGGCATCCTTCGACCAGAAGTACATTGCGATCGCGGCGGGCAAATAGGGGATTGCGGTGATCAGGCCCTGCTGGAACACATCGAACGTCGCGCCCGTCTCCGACTGGAAGCCCTTGATGATCGTCGGCAGGAAGAATGCCAACGCGTAGAGACCGTAGATGAAGCCGAAGTAGATGAAGGAGAGCATCCAGACGCGACCGCTGCTAAAAGCGAAGCGCGCCGAGACGTGCTTCTCGCTCTTCTCGGTGGCCGCGCGCTCGGCGGTCAGGGCATCGGTCAGCCACACCTGTTCGGAGGGGGAGAGCCACTTCGCGTCGGACGGCTTGTCTTTCAGGTAGAACCAGGCGATGACACCCACGATGATCGCCGGGATGGCGACGCCCAGGAACATGAAGCGCCAGCCTTCGAGGCCGAAGAAGACATCGTGCTGCTGGATGAGCGCGCCCGCGAGCGGGGCTCCGATCACGGTGGTGAGCGGCTGTGCCAGGTAGAAGAGCATCAAGACGCGACCGCGGTACTGCGCCGGAACCCACAGGCTCAGGAACAGGATCGCGCCGGGGAAGAAGCCGGCTTCTGCGACACCCAGCAGGAAGCGGAGCACGACGAGTTGCTCGAAGTTCTGCACCCATGTGAACAGGAGCGCGACGATGCCCCAGCTCACCATGATGCGCGAGAGCCAGCGGCGGGCGCCGAAGCGGTGCAGCGCGAGGTTGGACGGCACCTCGAGCAGGATGTAGCCGATGAAGAACACGCCCGACGCGAACCCGAACTGGGCGGCGCTCAGAGCGAGGTCGGTGTTCATGCCGTTGGGGGCGGCGAAACCGATCGCTGTGCGGTCGAGGAAGTTGATGAAGAACATCAACGCCACGAAGGGTACGAGGCGCAATGACACTTTCCTGATGGCAGAGCGCGCGACATCCGGCGCGGGGGTCTGGGTGGTGGCCACGGGGACTCCGATCAATCGACAGTGATTTCTGGGGGCGATCGAACGGCGACCGCTCGGCTAGTTTGGCAAACCGGTTGACCAATTGCAAGCAGGAAGATGGATTCTCCGCGGTAGATTGTGGGCATGCCCGCCTACCCCGGTGATCGCTCGGCCGAGATCACGGCCGCCCTGGGTGCGCTTCCTAGCGGCTCTCCGGTGTCGGAGGTGGCGCGGCGTCTGCTCGACCTGTTCACGGGTGGATCGATCGCCCCCGGCACGCGGCTGCCACCCGAACGCCAGCTCGCCGCGACCCTCGAGGTCGGGCGATCCGCGGTGCGTGAAGCCCTCGCCGCCCTCGAAATCCTCGGCATCGTCGATGTGCGCCCCGGTTCAGGCACTTATCTGCGTGGCACCGCCAGCTCACTCCTGCCGCAGACACTGCGGTGGGGGCTGTTGATCGGAGAGCGCAACACCGCCGAGCTCCTCGAGTTGCGGTCGGGGCTTGAGATCTACGTCGCGCGCCTGGCCGCGGCGCGCGTGGACGCCACGGCCCTCGCCACTCTCGGCGCACACGTCGCACGGATGCGCGCCGCGGCAGACGACCTCGGTGCGTTCGCCCGCGCCGACCTCGACTTCCACCACGCGCTCGCCGAAACCGCGGGAAACGCCGTGCTCATCGACACGCTCCACGTTGTCCGCTCACTGCTTCAGGTCTACGCCGACCGTGCCGTCCATGACCACGCCGAAGCCCGCATCGCGATCGACGAGCACGACGCCGTCTACCAGGCGCTGGCCCGCGGTGACGAGGATGCTGCGGCCTCGGCGATGGCGATCCATATGGCCACCGCATCCCGTCGCCTCGCGACCGAGGCCGGGCGGTAGCTTTCGGGGTCTGCCGGGTCCGGGGCCGACCGCACGCGACTCTTCGCGCATTTGCGGACACCCGCGCCTGCCGCTCCCCGTGCACAACTCCTCCACTCCGGCCTCCTCAGGGACTCCGGGGCTGTTTCTGCCCTCTGCGGTTGAGGATTGGAGGAGTTGTGCGGGGCCGATCGCACGCACCGGCGTCGGCGGTCCGGGCTGGCGGTCGGGCGGGGGCGCCGGTAGCTCGCTCGCGGCGGGAGTAGCGTGGGAAGATGCGTCAGAACTGGGCCGGAACCTACGAGTACACGGCGCCGCGGATCGTCGCGGCCACTTCGATCGAAGAAGTGCGGCGTGCCGTGACCAGCGGTGGCCGAGTCCACGCGCTCGGCACACGTCATTCCTTCACCGACCTGCCCGATACCGCCGGCACTCTGATCGATGTGTCAGGAATGGCCCCCGAGTTCGCGCTCGACGAGGCGGCGCGCACCGTCACGGTGAGCGCCGGCACCCGCTACGGAGTCCTCGCGATGTGGCTCGACGCCCGCGGCTGGGCCCTGCACAACCTCGGATCTCTGCCGCACATATCCGTCGGCGGGGCCATCGCGACCGCCACCCACGGTTCGGGTGATCGCAACGGGGTGCTCACGACCGCGGTGCGCGGCATCCGATACGTCGGCGGCGACGGCGACCTTCACTACGTGCACCGCGGTGACCCCGACTTCGACGCGCTCGCGGTGGGACTCGGCGCATACGGCGTGACCGTCGCTGTGACCCTCGAGATCCAGCCCTCGTATCGCGCGCGGCAGGACATCTACCGCGGCCTCACCTGGGAGGCCCTGTTCGAGCAGTTCGACCAGGTCACCGGCGCCGGGTACAGCGTGTCGGTGTTCACGCAGTGGGATGCCGCCGACCTGGGTCACATCTGGGTGAAGACGCGCCTCGACACCGACGCCGATGTCGTGCCCGACGAACTCGCCGGCGCGCTCCGAGACCGGGTCGTGGGCCCCGCACTCACGCCGGTGCTGGAGAGCAACGTCACCGAGCAGGGCGGGGTCCCGGGGCCGTGGATGCTGCGGCTCCCGCATTTCCGACTCGACGCGGAACCGTCCTACGGCGATGAGATCCAGACCGAGTATTTCGTGCGCCGCGAAGACGGACCCGCTGCGCTCCGGTCCATGCTCGCGCTCGCGCCGGCGATCCGCCCGCACCTGCTGGTGAGCGAACTGCGCACGGCGGCCGCCGACGGGCTCTGGCTGAGCGGGGCATACCAGCGCGACATCCTCGCGATCCACTTCACTTGGCGCAACGACCCGGTGGGTGTCGGATCGGTGCTGCCCGCGATCGAGGCGGCGCTCGCCCCGTTCGATGCGCGACCGCACTGGGGCAAGGTGCACGGGTTCGATGCGGGTCGGCGTGCGGCAGTGCATCCGCGGCTCGCCGACGCGCGCGCGGTCTTCGAGCGACTCGACCCGGAGGGCCTGTTCGTCAACGCGCATCTCGAACGCAACGGCGTGCGCGAGTCGCGCTGAGGGGATCGGCGCTGTCGCGGGCCGGGTCCCGGTCCGTCGTCCAGCGTCAGCCGCGGTGCGGAGTCGGCCGCAGAGCCTGCTCGCGGGCGATGATGATCGGACGCTCGCCGGGCAGCGGGATCGGCGTGGTCGCGGCGACTTCGTCGCTGAACTCCTCGGGCGAGACGATCTCGAGCGGACGCGTCTCGTCGATCGTCAGGCGGAACCGCTTGCTCTCGTGACGGTGCAGCCGACCCGACACCATGACCCACGTGATGCCGACGGTACACGCGGCCAGTCCGCCGACAGCTCCGAGCTGGATCGCC
>JAHIOK010000401.1 GCA_018895315.1 Actinomycetota bacterium
TCCAGAGCACCGTGTCGCGCAGCACGCCGGCGTTGGTGACGAGGATGTCGAGGCGTCCGAAATGTCCGACCGCCGCGGCGACGAGCTGCTTCGCGGTCTCTGTTGGACCGACGGGAGCCACAACGGCGGTCGCACGACCGCCCAGAGCCTCGATCGATGCGACGGCGTCGGCCGCGGTGGCGGCATCGACGTCGTTCACGACGACGGATGCGCCCTGCCGGGCGAGCTCCTGGGCGTATGCGAGGCCGAGGCCGCGGCCCGAGCCGGTGACGATGGCGACTTTGCCTTCCAGCGACATGTGAACTCCTTCGTGTCTGGACTCATTGAAGCCAATATCGTTGAATAAGTCAATTATTGATGATGTCGATTTTTGGTAGGCTCGTCCTCATGAGCAACGACGCACCGGAAGCATCCCGTGCCGTCGAGCCAGAACTCTCCGACGACATCAGCTTTCTGCTGGCGCGCGCCAACGCGCTCTCGTTGGCCGCGGGCAACTCGGCTCTTTCCACGCACGGACTGCGGGTGCGCTCGTACTCCGTGCTCGCGCTCGCCGCGGGTCGGTCGCGGACGTCGCAGCGCGAACTCGCCGAGTTCCTTCGTCTCGACCCGAGTCAGGTGGTCGCGCTGGTCGACGAATTGCAGGTGCGCGGGCTGATCCGCCGCGAGCCGGATCCCGCGGACCGCCGGGCCAACGTGGTGATCGCCACCGATGACGGCCGCGCCGTTCTTGCCGTGGCAGCCGCTTCTGCGCGTTCCGCCGAGCGAGCGCTGCACGTCGGGCTCAGCGCTGCGGAGCGTGTGCAGCTGACGGAACTCCTTCGGCGCATCGCCTTTCCGGGCGTCGGCTGATCCAGGTCGGTCGTCAGGCCATCCGCCGCGGGCGTAGCCTGTTGCGGATGTCTCCCACCGATCCGTCGCGTCCCGGGCGTGCCACCGGTGGAACGCTGGTGGCACTGACCGTTGCCATCGTGCTGACCGCAGCGATGCTGCGGGCCCCCGTCGTCGCCGTCGCGCCTGTTGCTCGGGCAATCGGCGATGATCTCGGAGTGAGCGCCGGCATCGTCGGTCTGCTGACCAGCATTCCGGTGCTCTGCTTCGCGCTCTGCGCGCCGCTGGCCGTCGCAGTCGTCCGGCGAGGCGGACCGAACTTCGCACTCACCGTGTGTCTCGCCGGGGCCGTGCTCGGCGCTGTCATCCGTTCGTCGGGCGGGCTCGCACTCGCACTGGTCGGCACCGCCGTCATGGGATTGTTCCTGACCATCGGCAACGTCGTCGTGCCGATCATCATCAGCCGCGAGTACCCGCCCGAGCGCATCCACCTGATGACGGGGGTGTACACGTCCTCGTTGAACATCGGCACGATGAGCGTGACGCTGGCCACGGCGCCGCTTGCGACGGGAATCGGATGGCGCGGAGCGATCCTGGTGTGGTCGGGCTTCGGCCTGGCCGCCCTTGCCGTGTGGATAGGACTCCGCGGGCTGCGCGGGGCCTTCGTGCCCGTACCCGAGTCCGGTGTGCTGCCGGGCGGCGTTCCCTCGACGAGCCTGTTCCGTCAGCGCTCGACCTGGGTGCTCTCCCTGGCATTCGCCGGGCAGGCCTTCGCGTTCTACGGCGTCACCGCGTGGCTGCCGACGCTGCTCGCCGATCAGGGATTCGGGGGAACCGCCGCCGGCGCGATCGCCGCGATCTTCCAAGTCAGCGGCATCGCGGGCGCCCTGCTTACCCCGCTCGTGACCACGCGCGCGTCAGTGCTGGCAGCTGTCGTGATCGTCGCGGTCGGCTGGCTCGCCGTTCCGCTCGGTTTTCTCTTCGCCCCTCAGCTCTGGCTGCTGTGGTGCATGTTCGGCGGAATCGCCCAGGGTGGCGGGCTCACCGTGGTGTTCATCATGATCAACGCCCTCGGCGGCGACGAGCGCATGAGGGCAGGCAGGTCGGGCATGGTCCAAGGTGTCGGATACGGCGTCGCTGCGGCCGGTCCGTTGGTGCTCGGGGCGCTGCACGAGTCCACGCAGGCGTGGACCGCATCACTGCTCACGGTTGTGGCGGCAGTGGTGCTGTTCGGCATCGCAGGTGCGCTTGCCGCCGCACCGCTGAGGCGACGCGTTCTCGCGTGACACGGGGTCGATGCCGAGCATGAGCGGGTGCGCCTCGTCTCGTGGGCGGTGAGGCCGCAGGCCTCGAGACCTGGGCCTCAGGCCGCTGCCTCGGGCCTCAGGCCGCTGCCTCAGGCCTCAGGCCTCAGGCCTCGGGCATCGTCCAGCCCGTGTAGGCCTCGGCGAGGTAGCGGCGTCCGGCCTCCGATTCGACGACGGAGCGCAGTTCGCCGACCTGGCGCAGACGGTCGAAGTCCGAGGCGTCCGGTGCGACGTGGAGCATGCTCGTCATCCACCACGAGAAGTGCTGTGCCTTCCAGATGCGTGCGAGCGCCGTCTCGGCGTACGTGTCGAGCAGCCGTTCGTCGCCGTCGTGCAGCAGGGCGCGGAGCGCCCGCTCGAGCACGATGACGTCGGCGATGGCCAGGTTCATGCCCTTTGCGCCGGTGGGCGGCACGGTGTGCGCCGCATCCCCGACGAGGGCGACTCGACCCTTGCGCAGCTCGTGCGCGACGAAGCTGCGGAACCGCAGCACGTCGCGCTGGAAGATCGGCCCCTGCCGCAGCGTCGTGCCGGGGACGCGCTTCTGCAGCTCGTCCCACAGCTGATCTTCGATGTAGGAGGTGGGGTCGACGTCGGGATCGCACTGGAAGTACATGCGCTGCACCGTCGCGCTGCGCTGACTGATCAGCGCGAACCCCTCGGGTGAGTTGCTGTAGATCAGCTCGTCGGCGCTCGGTGGTGCCTCGGTGAGGATTCCGAACCACGCGAACGGGTATTCGCGGAAGTACCCGCCCGTCGAGGAGCCGGTGACCGCGGGGCGGACGACGCTGCGGGATCCGTCGGAGCCGACAACGAAGTCCGCTTCGATCTCGAAGGCCTGCCCCTCGGCATCCGTCGCGATCACACGCGGGCGATCCGATGCCGCATCTTCGATCCGCTCGGCGGTCACCCCGAACCGAAGATCCTGACCCGCGGCGAGGCGTGCGGCGATCAGATCCTTCAGCACTTCGTGCTGGGGGTACAGCCAGACCGCGCGGTCGACGAGGTCGGCGAAGTCGATGCGATGCCCCGCGCCGGCGAACCGCAGTTCGATGCCTTCGTGGCGGTTGCCGTCTGTGAGAACCCGAGTCGAGGCGCCCGACTGGGTCAAGACTTCGACCGTGCCCTGTTCGAGGATGCCCGCGCGGATGGTGTGTTCGATCTCGTCACGGCTGCGCTGGTCGATGACGATCGACTCGATTCCGGATGCAGCGAGCAGGTGCGAGAGCAGGAGTCCTGCAGGTCCGGCGCCGACGATGGCGACTCGGGTGCGGATGGTGGCGGTCATGGCGTCTCCTTCGACGTGGATGCTGGATCCAGTGTGCGCATCTCGCGCCAGGAGCGGATATCGGCTCCCATTGAACGGGAAGGTTTCTCCGGCGGTGGCGTGGTCGAGCGGGCCGGGTGGTCGGGATTCAGTCTCGGCGGGGATGGCCGAGAACCTCGACCGCGGATCGGCGAGCGCCTGCGCATGGCACGACACAGACGGACTGAGTCCCGAACACCGCGGGTGCGCAGCCGGTCGCGCCGGCACGGGCGCCCGGAGGCTCAGCGCCCGGAGGCGAGTACCGCTTCGATGCCGCGCGCCGCGGAGCGCAATGCGGCGATCGCGACCTCGGGATCGGCTCCGCGGGGAAGCACGACAGACAGGGCGGCGACGACTTCTCCGGCGTCGCGGATCGGCACGGCCACGCCGGTGGACACCTGCTCGATCGATCCCGCAGCCACCACGTACCCGCTGCGGCGCACCTCGGCGAGCAGGCGGCGGAGGGCGGCAGCATCCGTCACGGTCTCGGGTGCGAGCCGGCGCAGTGGCGCAGCCAGCACTCGCTCCCGCAGCTCGTGAGAGGCGAAGGCCAGCAGGACCAGCCCGGATGACGACGCGTGCAGGGGCAGGCGCCCCGCGACCCGTGTGATGTTCGCACCGGCCTCGGGGTGCGACAATCGCTCCAGGAAGAGGGCTTCCTCCTGTTCGAGAACGGCCAGCTGCGTGTGCTCGCGCACGCGGGTCTGCACGAGTTCCATGTGCGGCAGGGCCGCCTGTCGCAGCCGCAGCGCGCGGGAGCCGCGGAGCGCGAGTTCCCACAACCGGAGTCCGAGCCGCACGCGGTGTTCGTCGTCGCGCTCGAGGAGTCCGGCGTCGACCAGGTCATCGACGATGCGATGAGCGGTGGATGACGCGAGCCCGGCGCGACGCCCGATCTGGGCTGCGGTCTGCACGGTGCGATCAGCGGAGAACGTTTCGAGCACGCGCACGATGCGCACCGTCATCGAGTCGCCGGAGCCCGAGTTCGCCATGGTTCCAGCGTGGCACGCCGCGCCCCCGGCCGCGCCCCGGCCGGGTTCGTCGAAACCACACACGTGTGCCGAATCCACATCGGGCGTTCGCAGCCGGGCGTTGTCTCGGTGAGTCGGTGTGGATTCGGCGCGGGGCCGGCGGCGCCGGGGCAAGACGCCGCCGGGCGAGGGGGCGGTAGCCTCGGGGCGGGAGGCGCTGTGACCGAGGTTGACACCGGGGACGGGCCGCTCGCTCGCGCGATGCACGTGCTGAGGTGCTTCACGGCGGATGCCTCCGCGCTGTCTGCCGCGCAGCTCGCAGCGCAGACGGGGCTGCCACTGTCGACGATGCACCGACTGCTCGCGCAGCTGACCGGGTTCGGCCTGCTGGAGCGCACACCCGGCCACACGTACACGATCGGCCTGAGGCTCTGGGAGCTCGGCGAACTCTCCCCGCTGTCGCTCCGGCTCCGTGAGACGGCCCTGCCGCACATGCTGCGGCTGTACGAGGCGACCGGTGAGAACGTGCACCTCGCCGTGCTCGATGGAGTCACGCCTGAGGCATCCACCGCGCTCTTCGTGGGTCGGGTGACCGGACAGGGGTCGATTCCCACGCTCAGCCGCATGGGCGGGCGACAGCCGCTGCACACCACCGGAGTGGGCAAGGCTTTGCTCTCCACACGCGACGAGGCGTGGCTGGCGCATTACTTCACCGCGCCGCTGCAGCGCGAGACGACACGGTCGATCACCGACGAACCCCGCTTGCGCGACGAGATCGAGCGGGCTCGCTCCCGCGGCTACGCCACCACCCGCGAAGAGATGACCCTCGGCAATGTCTCGGTCGCGGCCGCCCTTCCGCGCGTCGACGGCCTCCCTCCGATCGCGCTCGGTCTCGTCGTCCACCTCGAACGTGCCGACGAACGCCGACTCGCTCCGCTCGTGCAGCAGACCGCCCGCGACCTCCACGCCGATCTCCGCGCCCGCTGACCCGGCGCCGGCGGGAGGTCGGGGATGCTGCTTCTCGGCCGGGTCCGGTGCCTTGGTCGCCTCTCCGCGCACGACTCCTCCAGATCGCGCACTGACCGCGGACCGGCCGCGGGCAACTCGGGGTTTCGCTCGACAAGGACCTCCGAAATGGAGGAGTTGTGCACGCCAGGCCCGGGGCGAGCGGCCAGGAGAGGCCGAGCCGTCCCGCCCGATTCCTACTGAGTGAGAATCGGGGGAGGAGAACCCGCCCGCGACTGTCAGCCTGAGCGGACGTGTTCGTGCACGCGGCCCGTCGAAGGAGACTCCCATGACCGACACCCCCACCGCGGCGGCGCCTGAGTCGCTGCTCGCCTCGGCTGACATGCCGTCGCAGACCCAGATCACCCGCGAGATCGAGGACATCGCCGCCGACGTCGCCCGCCGCGACGCGCTCGGCGACCGGGTTCCCGCGACGCTGCACGACTATGCGCCGTATCGGTCCAGCATCCTGCGCCACCCCACGAAGAATCCGCGCCTGGTCGATCCCGAGACGATCGAGCTCTTCTCCCCGGCGTTCGGGCAGCGGGATGTCGCAGCCATCGAATCCGACCTGACCCTCCAGCACCGCGGCGAACCGCAGGGCGAGCGCATCACGGTGCAGGGGCGGCTGCTCGACTCGTGGGGTCGCCCGGTTGCCAACCAGCTGATAGAGGTCTGGCAGGCGAACGCGGCCGGACGCTACATCCACCAGCGCGACCAGCATCCGGCTCCGCTCGATCCGAACTTCACCGGCGCCGGTCGCATGGTCACGAA
>JAHIOK010000402.1 GCA_018895315.1 Actinomycetota bacterium
GTCATCAACATCCACCACTCGTTCCTCCCCGCGTTCATCGGCGCCGACCCGTATAAGAAGGCCAAGGCACGCGGGGTCAAGCTCATCGGGGCCACCTCGCACTACGTCACGAACGAGCTCGACGAGGGCCCGATCATCGAGCAGGACACCGTGCGCGTCACCCACGCCGATTCGGCCGCGGAGCTGGCCCGCCGCGGCGCGGATGTCGAGCGCCAGGTGCTCTCGCGCGCCGTGCTCTGGCATGCGCAGGACCGCGTCATCCGCCACGGCAACCACACGATCGTGTTCTGAACCCGGATGCCACACGAGGCCGCGCCATCGCGCACAGGTCAAGGCAGGTGGTCAGAGATGGCGCTGTTCGAAAGTGAATCGTCGCCGCGTGGACGACGTCGCGTCTTCGTGCGTTCGCAGCTGCCTCTCGTCATCGGCACCGGGTTCGTCATCACAGTCGTCGCGCTCGTCGCTCCCGAACAGTTGCTCACCCCGACGATGGTGTCCGGGCTCATCGTCATCGCAGCGGCATCGATCGCCGCGTTCTTCTTCCCCTGGGAGAGATACGCGCCCGACTGGCTCATCACGGTGGCCGTGGCCGATATCATCGGCGTCGGGCAGATCCGCACGGCTCTGATCGATGTCCTTCCCGGGGCCGGCATCCTCGCGGTGTTTCCGATCGTGTGGCTGGCATATGGTTTCCGCCGGCGCATGGTCGTGCTGGCACTGGCCGGCGCTTGCTACATCACCGCCCTCGCCTTCTTCCGTCGGGGCGTGTTGCCGCACACGCCATTGGAGTGGGCCAATGCGATCACCGTCCCACTTCTCTTCGCGGGTGTGGCCATCGTCGCAAGTATCGCGGCGGGTCAGCTGCGCCAGGGCCAGCAGCGCCTCCGCGAAGCGAACCAGGCCCAAGCGAAAGCACTGCGACAGATCCGCGACTCGGAACTGCTCTCGGGGGCGATTCTCGACACCGTCAACGCGGCGGTCGGCTTCATCGGCCCCGACCTCAAAATCGTGATGGCCAACAAAATCGCGCGGGAGGGAATGGCGATGCTCGACTTCCGCGTCGAGCAGCCTCCCCATGCGGGCACCACCGTCTTCGCCGCCGATCGGGCGACTCTGCTTCCGTTCGACCAGCAGATCATCCCTCTCGCCCTCGCGAATGAGCACGTGACGGACCACGTGGAGTGGATCGGTCCCGCCGATCAGCAGATCGCGATACTCGCCTCTTCGTCGCGCGTGTGCCGAGACGATGGTGAGCTGCTCGGCACTGTCGTCGTGGCCACCGATATCACCCAGCTCGCTCACGCATTGAATATTCGCGAGGAGTTCCTCAGGACGGTCTCGCACGAGCTGCGCACACCTCTCACGAGCATGACGGGATACCTCGACCTCCTGGAAGATTCCATCGACCCGCGAAGCCACTCCGCGCGCTTGTCCTTCGACATCGTCAGACGAAACTCCGAGAAGCTCCACGACCGCATCGGTCAGCTCCTCGCCGCAACCGATACCGACGCTCCGCTGCATCTCGCGCCTGCCGACCTGGGCGAGATCGTCGAACAGGCGGCAGCAGCGATCCACCCCGTCGTGCCCGAGCGCGCGCAGACGCTCATCATCGCCCCGTGCGCCGCAGGCGAAACGGCACTCGTGGATGCCTCGCGCCTGCGCCGCGCGCTCATCGAGGTTCTCGAGAACGCGGTGAAGTTCAGCCCTCCGGGTGCGACGATCACCGTCACGCGTTCCGTCCGCGACTCCGTCGCGACAATCGTCGTCTCAGACACCGGTCCGGGCATCAAGCGCGCGGAGCAGAGTCGCATCTTCGATCGCTTCTACCGGACCCCCTTCGCCCGAGAGAATGCCATCCAAGGGTTCGGTCTCGGCTTGACTCTGGTGAAGAACACGGTCGCGGCCCACGGCGGCCGGGTGCGCGTCAGCAGCGAACCCGGGCGTGGCACCGACGTGACGATCACCATTCCGCAACAACAGGCCGCGAATCAGGCGGGCTGAATCCGCTGACGTCCCTGCCGCCCGGCCCCCACGAGCGCCCACCCCCGCGCTCACAACTAGAAGACGTACTCCATCAGTTCGACGCCCAGGGTGCGGAAA
>JAHIOK010000403.1 GCA_018895315.1 Actinomycetota bacterium
ATCGTGAAAACGCAAGCCTCTGCCTGAAATCCCCGCATTCGCTACGCTTCTGCGATGACGACCCCCTCGCATGCCGCCCGCGTCGCGCAGGATTCGACGGCTTTCCGCATTCTCGCCCGCGTCGGCTACGTCGTTCTCGGAGTTCTGCATCTCTTGATCGGCCTGATCGCCGTTTCGGTGGCGACCGGCGGCGGCGGGGAAGCCGATCAGGGCGGCGCGCTGGAACAGATACAACGGGCGCCCGTCGGCGCGTTCCTGCTGTGGGCGATCGTGGTGGGGATGGTTGCGCTCGGCATCTGGCAGATCGCCGAAACGCTCATCGAGCGTGACCCGGACGCGAAGAAGAAGTGGGCTCACCGCGTCAAGTTCATCGGCACAGCAATCGCCTACCTGTCGATCGCGGCCACGGCATTCACCTTCGCCCTCGGGGGTGCGTCTCATTCGTCGTCGGCGCCGCAATCCATGAGCGCGCGGCTGATGTCGAACCCCGCCGGGATCGTGCTGCTCGTCCTGATCGGTCTCATCGTCGTCGGCATCGGTGTCGCCTTCGTCGTGCGTGGCATCGGCCGCGCCTTCGAGAAGCATCTCTCCCTCCCCGGTGGTGCCGCGAAGAAAGGGATCGTGACGTTCGGTGTCGTCGGTTATGTCGCGAAGGGAATCGCGGTCGGGGTGGCCGGCGTTCTCTTCGTCGTGGCAGCGCTCACCCACGATCCCACGGCTGCGGGGGGATTGGACGCGGCGCTGCACTCACTCGCTGCTCTCCCGTACGGACCGATCATCCTGTGGATCGTCGGCGCCGGGCTCGTGCTCTACGGCCTGTTCTGCTTCGCCCGCGCGCGGTACTCCAGGATGTGACCGTGCGCGTGGGGCCCCACGACCAGGGCCCCACGCGCACGGCGAGGGCTCAGAGCGTCGAAGCGAACGGGTCGAAGTCCACGGGCATGGCGTCGATCGCATCCACCGTGCTGTTCACCGTGACGAATTCACCGAGTGCGGCGGACTCCTGCGCCGACATCATGGTGTCGAGCACGTGATAGCCGAGCTCGCCGGTGGCGCGGTGGGCGCGGCCGGTGCGGATCGCGCGTGCCATGTCGAGCACACCCAGGCCGCGACCGACGACGACACCCTCTTCGGGCACGTCGATCGATTCCTGGTCGGCGCCGGAGACGAGCGCGGGGTCGATGCCGATGTGACCGAACGGCCGGAAGATGGCGGTGCGCCCGGTGAACATGTTCGGGTCGGGGAGCACGATGGTGCCCTCAGTGCCCGAGATCTCGAAGACACCCTGACGACGCAACGGCGAGTCGAAGCTCAGCAGCGACTGCGACTGCGCGCCCTGCTCGAACGTCGCGAGCACGTTGATCGTCGACGGCACCTCGACGGGGAAGGTCTTACCCGCGTCGGGTCCGACCAGAATCTCGCGCTCCTCACGGGCCTTGAGTCCGAGGGCGGCGACTGCCGCGACGGGTCCGAGGATGCTGACCAGCGTCGTGAAGTAGTACGGGCCCATATCGAAGAGCGGACCGGCGCCGTGCGCGAACAGGAACCCCGGGTTCGGGTGGAACACCTCGGGACCCTGATACTGCATGCCGGTCTGTGCGAACAGCGGCCGACCGATGTCGCCGCGCTCGATCGCGCGCTTCGCGGATTGGATGCCGGGGCCGAGCACGGTGTCGGGAGCGATGCCGACACGGAGGCCCGCGGCATCCGCCTGCGACAGCAATGCCAGCGCGCTCTCGCGGTCGATCGCGATCGGCTTCTCGCTCCATACGTGCTTGCCCGCCGCGATGATCGCCGATGAGACCTCGGCATGCACGGCGGGGATCGTCAGGTTGACGACGATCTCGACGTCAGGGTGCGCGAGCACGTCGGCTGCAGACCCGGACGCGGCGACGCCGTGCTTCTCGGCCTGGGAGCGCGCGCGGTCGGTGTCGAGGTCGCCGACGATGAGCACCTTGACGTCGGGGAAGCTGCCCAGGTTTTCGAGGTAGGTGTCGCTGATGTTGCCGGCGCCGATGAGGCCGACACCGACGACGCCCGCGCCGAGCGGTGCGAAGCCGGCCATCAGGCGAGTCCCCGTGCCGCGAGGAACTCGTAGCCGACGGTGACGCCCTGCCAGATGTCGCCCGGATAGGCGTCGAACTCGACGACGGCGTATTCCGCACTGGTCGCAATGTCGAGGGAGGCGGTGAGGGCGACGACACCCTCGCCTGCGGGCACCTGGTCGGTCGGCACGCTGCCGAGTGTGGGAAGCGGTGCGAGAGTTCCGTCCTTGACATGCAGGGCGAGCACGCGGTCGCCGAGACGCTCGAGAAGAGCGGCCAGGTCGGCGCCGCCGGCGGAGGCCCAATACAGGTCGATCTCCAGCTTCACGGCCGGATCGAGGAGCTCGGCGAACACTTCGAGCGCGAAGCGGCCATCGATGGTGTTGTCGAACTCCTGATTGTGGTTGTGATATCCGACGACGATGCCGTGCTCTGCAGCGATGGCCGCAGCGGCGTTGAGTGCTTCGGCCGTCTTTGTGATCTCTTCGACGCTGGTCCACCGGTCGGGAGCGACGAACGGATCGAAGACCGTCGTCATGCCGAGCTTCTTCGCGGCGGCGAACACCTCGTCGGGCGTCGGCACCGCAATCGACGCGTCGAACGGGTTCTCGGTGCCCGAGGCCAGTGAGGCGTGACCGGTCGGAGAGGACAGGCCGTGGCGAGCGAAGGCGGCGGCGAGCTCATCGGCACGAGAGACGAAGCCGAAAGCCTCGACGTTCGTGTAGCCGATGGAGCGCAGACGTGCGAGCGTCCCGTCGAGGTCGGCCTCGAGTTCGGCTCGGACCGTCCAGAGCTGGATGGAGATGGCGGGCAGCGTCATGTCGTGGTGCCTTTGCTTTCTGGGAGACCGTCATTGGACGAGCACGACGCTATCAGAAGAAACCACCGCATGGAGGTTTCTTATTGCTAAGCTTCGAAAATGGCTGAGACACCCGAAGAGACGCGCGCGACGCGTCCCTATCCCAAGGGGGTCGCGCGACGCCAGGAGATCCTCGATCGGGCGATCGAGGTGTTCGCCGACAAGGGTGCGGGCGGCACCTCGCTGCGGGCCATCGCCGAGAAGATCGGCGTCTCGCACGCCGCACTGCTCCACTACTTCGGTTCGCGCGAAGAGCTTCTGGTGGAGGTGCTGCGCGAAGGCGAGCGTCGTCGCAATGACCCCGACGATGACGGCGAGGTCGTCGCGGGAATGGTGCGCGCCGCGGAGCGCAACGTGCACATTCCGGGTTTCGTAGCGCTCTACACGAGCATGCTCGCGGGGTCGCTGGAGGCTGACAAGGAACTCTCGCGGGACTACTTCGCCGCGCGATTCGCCCGCATCAGGGAGCGGATGGTCGAGCTCATCCGCCGAGGTCAAGACGACGGCCGGTTTCGGCGGGGAGTCGAACCTGAGGCGATGGCGGCACTCGTGATCGCGGCATCCGACGGTCTGCAGATCCAATGGCTGCTCGAGCCCGACGTCGACATTGCGCAGAGCCTCGAACTGCTCGAGCGCATCCTCGAGCCGTAGCCGGACGAGAGGGAGAACTCGCAATGGCAAGACCCCGCTCGGCCCCGGCGTTCGCGCAGGTGGATCCGATCGTCCTACCGCCGCTCACCGAGGGCGATGTCGACGAGGGAATCCACCATGAGGCGCGCAGCTTCCAGGACGTCGACCTCGGGGGGCTCCCGTTCACCGGAGGGTCGTTCGTCGAGTGCGAGCTGACCGGCGTCTCGGCCCACGAGACGCAGTTTCGTGACGCATCCTTCGTCGAGACGGCGGTCCGCCGGCTGAACGCCCCCGTGCTCCTGGCCGCGCGGTCGACTCTGCGCGATATCTCGATCGAGGCATCGCGGTTGGGCTCGATCGACATGCACGAGACCTCGTGGAGCAGCGTGCTCGTCCGTGGGTGCAAGCTCGGCTTTGTGAACCTCCGCGCGGCGACGCTGGCCAACGTGATCTTCGAGGACTGCACGATCGAAGAGCTCGACCTCTCGGGCGCCCAGGTGAATCGCCTGACCTTCGTCCGCACCGCCGTCGACTCGCTCGTCGCCACGCGCACGCAGTTCATCGCCACCGACCTCCGCGGCGCGGCGGTACGGCGCTTCACAGATCTGGCCAGCCTGAAGGGCACCACCATGTCGCCCGACCAGGCGACCGAGCTCGGTCAGCTGTTCGCCGTGCACCTCGGGATCGCGCTGCTCTGAGCCTCGAGGCAAGACAACGCGGATGCCGCCCGGGCGGGGGATCAGCGAGAGCACAGCGGTCTCATGCCACGCTGGGGGGATGCAGCAGAGCGGTGGACGCCGATGAGACCTCGCGCCGTCGTGATCGGGGCGGGAAGTGCCGGTTCCGTCCTCGCGTCGCGCATCTCGGCGGCCTACGACGTCACCGTGATCGAGGCCGGGCGCTCGCCGATGGCCGGGGAGAGTGTTCTCGACGCATCGAGGACCTGGTCGATCCCCGCCGAGCTCGCCGAGGGGCGAGCGTGGAGAGCGACGCCCGGTCGAGCCGTCGGGGGTTCGTCGGTGGTGAACGGCGGCTACTTCGCCGCGCCCGCACCCGATGACCTGCTGCGCTGGCGAGCCGCCGGGGGTGAGGCCTGGGCGCCGGAGCGCGTGCTCGCGCACATCGGTGACCTCGCTGCCCGACTCGGCGTGCACGCGTCGCCTCAGACGCATCCGATCTCCCGCGCGTTCGCCGATGCCTGCGTGCTACAGGGAGTGACCGGCACTCTGCTGCCGCTCGATACGACGTTCCGTGACGGGGCGCCCCGCAGCGTCGCCGATGCCTTCCTTGCCTCGTCGCCGAACCGCATCGAGGTGCGGAGCAACTGTCGCGCGATGCGCATCGTCGTCGAGAACGGCCGCGCTGTCGGCGTCGACGTCGCAGACGCCGATGGGTCGCGCGAAGTGCTCGCGGCTGACGAGATCGTGCTGTGCGCGGGTGGCTTCGGCACCGCACGCCTGTTGTTGGCGTCGGGACTGGCCCCGACCCCCTCACTGCGTCGCGCCGGCATCGACGTCGTCGCCGACCTCCCGGGTGTGGGCGCGGCGTTCAGCGATCACCCGACGGTATGGATCGAATGGCTGCCGACCGCCGCGTTGTCGGAGGCTCCCCCGCATCCCGAAGACGTCGACGGGGCCTTCCCGCTCGCGCTGTACCTGAGCGCAGACGGCACGTCCGGTGACGACCTCGAGGTGCTGGTGTGCACGCAGCCGCCGGATGCCGATGCCACGCCCTACGGCCTCGTTGTGGGGTTGCAGCGTCCCCGGTCGCGCGGCACGGTGTCGGCGACATCCGCTCACCCGCTCGGAGCGCCCAAGATCGCCTACGGCTACCTCCGCGACCCCGAGGATCGCGCCGCGATGCGCGTAGGGGTGCGCTGCGCCGCCGGGCTGCTTGTGTCCACGGCCTTCGCGGGCGTGGTCGAGCGTCTCGTCGACCTCACGGACGACACGCTCGGCGACGACCTGCTGCTGGACGCCTGGATTCTCGAGCACCTCGGCAGCGCTTCTCACACCTGTGGCACCGCCCCGATGGGCCCGGAGACCGATCCGGCTGCGGTCGTCGATGGCGCGGGCAGGGTGCGCGGCATCCGGGGTCTTCGCATCGCCGACGCGTCGATGCTGCCGGTGGTTCCGTCCCGCGCCTGCGGCTGCCGCAATGGCGGTCGGAGCGATCGTCGCGGAGCAGATGCTCGCTTAGCGGTGGCTCAGGCGCGTGCTTCCGCGATGTCGCGGGCCTTTGTGATGCGGCGTGGGTTGACCGGCTTGGTGCCGAGCACGACCTTGCCACGGGAATGCAGCTTCTGCAGGTCTGCGTAGGCTTCGGCAACGTCATCGAGCGCGTAATGGCCCGAGATCAGCAGAGTGAATGCTCGACGTGCCGCCAGAGCGGTGATCTTCTCGAGTTGCTGCGTGCCGTGAGCCACCGATGCCGCGTCCTCGGCGAGCAGCGCCATCTCGACCTCGCGACGGGCAGCGCTCGAGCGGAACTTGCCGGCGGGCACGCCCAGGTCGGCGGCAAGCGCATGCCCGTCCTGGCCGAAGTTGTCGATGAACGCCGTCACCCCGGCGGGCGCGGCCGCGCGGATGCGGTCGGCCATCCCATCGCCGTACTGCACGGGGGTGATGCCGAGCTGGCGGAGGTAGTCGAAGTTGCGCCGACCGCAGGTGCCGACCACGCGCGCCCCTCGATGTTTCGCGATCTGTGCCTCGATGCTGCCCACGCCGCCGGCCGCCGCAGAGATCACCACGGTGTCGTCGCTGCCGATCTTGAGGTCGTCGAGCGTGTCGAGAGCGGTGACTCCGGCGAGGTACAGGCCGCCGGCGATTTCCCACGTCACGGTGGGAGGGCGGCGCACAAGACGATCGATGCCGACGGTCAGGAAGGCGGCCTGGGCGCCGGATCGCACATGCCCGATCACCTCGGAATTCACCGGAAACCCCGCGGTGCCCGCGCCTGCGGCGACGACGATACCGGCGAAGTCGCTGCCCGAGCGGCGGGGGAACGGGTCATCCCAGTCCTTCTCGGCACCGGAGCGGACGTAGGCGTCGATATGACTGATGCCTGCGGTCACGACCTCGACGGTCACCTCACCATCCCCCGGCGGGCGCAGTTCGCCTCGGCGCACGCGGAGCACGGTCGGATCCCCGGGCTGGTCGTACTCGACGATGGTCGTGTCGGAGGGCAGTTTCATGGCTTCCACCTCAGTGCTGCGGCGATGCTCGAACTCGGTCGTCCGCCCCGTCATCCGGAGGTGTCGAGATAGTGGGTCGGAACCTCTTCGTTGCCAGGACGTCTCTTCTTTCGACGCTAGCACCGCCGTGAATCCCGAGGGCCGGGAGCGAAATCCGATCTGGAGAACCGCGAGGTGCG
>JAHIOK010000404.1 GCA_018895315.1 Actinomycetota bacterium
CCGGATTCGCCGACAACCTGAGGAATGCCTCCGACGCGACTGGCGATGACCGGGAGACCCGTCGCCATCGCTTCTCCGGCGGTGAGAGCACTCGGCTCCGCCCATCGAGAGGGCACTACGAACACATCCGCGGTGCGGAGCAGATCGGATACCGCGGGCCGCTCCACAAAACGCTCGAAGACGACTCCGCTGCGGACGCCGGCTGCAAGCTGGCGCAGTGAGGACTCGTACGTCGTCAAGGGAGCGTGGCGATCAAAGCCCGCGCTTCCGACGATGACAACCTCGATATCGTCCCGCTCAAGCCTTCGGACCGCCTCGAGGAGAACGTCGGCTCCCTTGTCCCGCACGATGCGACCGAGGAACATGACCCGCAACCGTGAGCCTGCTCGCGGCGTCGATGCGGGATGGAACTGTTCTACATCGACCCCGTTCTGCACGAAATGCACGCGCTCGGCAAGTTCTCTCGGCAATCTGTCCGCCGTCACCCGTGCGAGGAACTCGCTCACGCAGACGATCGCCGAGACGTCGCCGAGGACCCGGCGAGCCTCCGATCCTCCGAGGGTTCGAAGGATGTCGTTGTGGGCGTACAGCACGACGTCGTGGTGCTGCCCCCGCACGAGACGGGTGAGCGCCGGCGCGTTGTGGGCGAGCACGATCGCCGGTTCGTGGTGCGCGAGCACTTCGGCGAGCGGCTGGAACGCACGCACGGCCGATGGGCGGGGCAGCCCGACCCTCCCGAACCCCGCATCGACGACGCGAGCGATGCGGCCAGGGTAGGGCGCGCCGACGTATTCGTGGATCGCGGCAGACGCGTACCGGGGTTCGAAAGTCGTGGCGTCCAAGAGAACGGACTGCTCTGGGTCTCCCGCTCGCTGGGCGGCCCCTGCGAGCCCGTGCACGACCGTCGGAATCGCTGACCCTGTGCGGGGGGAGAAATGATCCCCGGGCGTGATCGCGTGGACGATGGGTTTCATCAGATGCGCACACCTCGAGTGCGCCGCCATATCGTCTGCACGGCATGAGGCCGGTGCACGATTCCCGCGGCACGGTCGTGCTCCTTCACCCCGTAACAGATTCCCGCGACGATCCACAGCAGTGCAGCGTGCCCCGCAACCCAGTAGAGGTCGAATTGTCCCTGCGTGAATCGGGCGACGACGGTCGCCAAACCGAGGGTTCCGTAAACGGGGTCCATGCGCCAGAGCAACCAGATGGCTGCGGCGAACATCCCGAGAAAACCGATGAGTCCCAGTATTCCCGTCTCCGTGAGGACCTCGAGTTCGGCGTTCGGTGGTTGGAATCCGCCATAGCCCGTCCGACCGGTCGTCCACCAGCGATGTCCCACCCCGTAGAGCGGCGACATCAACCACACCTTCACGGAGTCTGCGTACCAGAGCAGGCGTTGCGAAGCGGAGTTGAACGGGCTGTTCTGCGTCAGTTGCTCCGCCACTGCAAGGTAGATGAACCATGCGGTAGGGATGAGGAGGATCGGCATCCATCGCGATCGTTTGCCCGTTTCGAATCGCGGCCGCAATCCGATGATCAGCACACCCATGAGTGTGCCGACGATCGCTTGACGCGAAGACACCATTCCGATGCCGCACAGCGCGAAGGCGGAATAGGCCCAGATGGGCCTCCACTTCATCCACGGCGGGTTGGCGAAGGCGATGATCGCGCCGTACATGAGGAACGCGCCGATGGCATTCTTGTGCCACGGCCCGACGTAGCCGTCTCCGCCCGACACGTTCGACGCAATCGCGAAGAGCGCCATGACGCAGCACATCAACACATAGGCCGAAAGCGCGAGCCGCGCCTTTCCTTCCCGTCCGATCACGAATCCGACGATGGCTGCGCCGATGACGAGAAGGATTTCGTGTGCCCACTCGATGTAGTTCTCGCTGTACCGGTTCAGCACCAGCTGAGGCAGCGTCAACGCGATGTAAAAAGCGCCAGCCCACAGCAAAGGCTGGAGTGTTCTTGCTCCGCGGCCGCGGAGCATCAGCGTCGCGATGATCATCGCGACCCCCAGGGCGAGGTCGGCTACGCTCATGGGACCCGCGCGCGCGAAGACCAGCACGCTTGCAAGGAATCCGATCACGAGAACGTACGTCAAGTCTATGAATGCGATCGCCAGCAGCAGGAGCACGATCGCCACCGGGATCGCGAGTTCGGGGAAGCGGCCGCTGACGTAGCCGGCGAGCACTCCAGCCCCGGCGATCGCAGTGACGATTGCCGTTCCACGCGCGACGGACGCCAACGTATTGGGCGGGGAGAGTACGCGCACATCCCCATGGTACGGAGCGTCGCCGGATCTCGCGCATTACGTTCGTCCGCGTGTGGTGTGATCAGATGACGGCACGGGATGCCGTCGGGGGGAGCGGGCATGATCGACAGGTCTGACGAGACGCGGCTCTCGGTGCTGGTGGTGTCGCACACCGGCGAGCTCGGCGGTGCCGAGCGAGCGCTCTTGCGGCTGATCGCCGCGTCCGACGGCGGATTCGACATCGCCGTGCTGACGATGGCTGAAGGGCCGTTCGTCACCGAGGCCCGCAGCGCCGGCATCCGCGTGCATGTGCTCGCTGGCGGTGATGCCGTGCGCGTGACGAGGGCTCAGGCGGGCTCACTGGCCGGTGTCACAACCAACGCCCTCGGGGCCCTCGCCCTGGCGCGCAGGCTCCGCAGGGTCATCCGTGCGGAGGCGCCCGACCTCGTGGTGGCCAACTCGCTCAAGGCGGCGATGCTCGTCGGGCTCGTGATGGGGCGGCGGCGATGGGTATGGCACCTGCACGACCGACTGGCATCCGACTATCTGGCAACGCCGGTCATCGGTGTCCTCCGGTTACTGGCGCGATTCGGTTCGCGATGTATCGTCGCGAACTCACGTGCAACCGCGGCCACAGTGGGGCGTCTTCCTGCCGGGCGGGTCGTCGTCGCCTATCCGGGACTTGAGCTTTCCGCGTTCGAACGTCCGAAGCGGTCACCGGGGCGCGGTCCGGTGGGGATCGTCGGACGTGTTGCGCCGACGAAGGGCCAGCGCGAGTTCGTCGCCGCGGCGAGCCTCGTGGCTCCCACGCATCCGAAGGCGCGGTTCCGCATCGTGGGCGCCGCCCTCTTTGACGATGCCGGGTATGCCGAGGCGCTTCATGAGCAGATCGAGCGCTCCCGTCTGGGCGGACGCATCCAAGAAGCGGGTTGGTCTGCGTCACCCGCTTCGGAGTTCCGGAGCCTCCGGATGCTCGTGCATGCATCTCCCGTGCCCGAGCCCTTCGGCCAGGTCATCGTCGAGTCGATGGCGGTCGGCACCCCCGTCGTGGCGACGGATGCCGGAGGCGTGCGCGAGATCGTGGATCCCCACGGCGCGAGCGTGACGATCGCCGACGGTGTGCGCCGCGCTCCTCATGGACTGCTGGTTCGGCCGAACGATGTCGCCGCGCTCGCTGCAGCGATCATGTGGATGCTCGACCACCGGGCCGAGGCGTCGACGATGGCGCGCGAGGCTCACTCGGACGCCAGCGCGCGGTTCACGATCGATCACACCTGGGCGATCGTGGCGTAAGCGTGGCGCGATTCGATTCGCCGAGGTTAAGGAGTTCCGACGCCGTTCCGCCGGTCACGGCGCCGCCCGTCCCATCCCGCCCAGACGCCTCCTACGAGGCCGGCGACTTCCACGGCACTACGCGTCAAGATCACGGGGGCGGTCAGCCGTCGCTTGAGGGGTACGCGTGAACCGTCTTCGTCAACGCCGCGCAGCAGAAAGCGCGCGACCTGGCCGTAGTAGTGCCGCTGCTGACGGAGCGCGGTGCGCGCGTAACGAGGGAGATACCTCGTCCTCCAGCCGTAGACGCGGGCGAGCAGCATGATGTGGTTTCGCCGGGAGTAGTAGAGGTATTTGCGGTCGAATCGCTTGCCGCCGATCTGGTACGGCGCCGCGACGTGTCGCACGAGCATGTCGGGGTCGAAGATCAGCCGATGCCCGGCGGCACGCAGGCGCAGGCACGTGTCGGACTCTTCTCTGAGGCAGGTTCCCGGGTAGTTCCCTCGGATGCCGCCGATGGCGAGCAACGTCGAGCGCCGATAGGTCTGATTCGCCCCGAGGAAATGGTCTACGTCGATTCGTCGGCCGGGATTCGCGGCGAAATAGCCGGTGATGTCGCCGTTCGGCAGCAGTCTGCCGATCGAGGCGAGCCCTTCCTGATCTTCGCCGGGGATTCCGTTGTCGGCGCGCCCGCCCACGCCCGCGACCGAGTCATCCTGGTAGGCATCGATCATGCGATCCAGCCAGCTCTCGGCGACGTAGGCGTCGTCATCGATATAGGCGACGATGTCGCCGGTCGTCTGGGCAAGTCCGATCTGACGAGACTCCGACATGGTGCCCTTGCCGAGATCATTGCGCAGGTACACGACATCAGGATGCTCGGTGGCGAGCAGATCGCGGGTGCGTCGATCGGGTGACCCGTCGACGACGATGATCTGGTGTGGAGCAGTCGTGAGCTCGCGCAGATGGCGGATGCATTCCCGGATGTAGTCGGGCCGGGCATACGTGATGATCACCACTGAGACCGTGGATGGCTTGGTCATCGTTCCACCTCCGTAGGTGTGGGCGCAGCCGGGACGACGCGCGCGAAGAGAGCATCGTAGCGATCCGTCACAGTCGACCATGTGAATTCCGCGAGGCGAGCACGACCGGCCGTGCCGATCCGAGAACGCTGTGGCTCATCGTTGACAAGTTCGACCAGGAGGTCGCCGAGTCGCTCGGTCTCGTAAGGGTCGCAGAGCAGTGCGTCCACTCCGTCGCGGACGAACTCGGGGGGTCCGCCGTTCGGGGTAGCCACGACGGTGATACCCGCCCGCCACCCCTCGAGGATCACGATCCCGAACGCTTCGACGTGGCTCGGTACGACATGGACGAGCGCACCGCCGAGGACCGAGACCACCTGCCCCCGGGTAAGCGCACCGGTGAAGGTCACTCGGTCGGCAATGCCCAGGGTGTGGGCATATTCGCGGAGCCAGGAGCCGTCGGGTCCGTCGCCCGCGATAACCAGCGCCGTGTCGTCGAGCCGGGTGCGGGCTGATGCAAAGGCTTCGAGCAATTGCGTGAAGCCCTTGTTGTCGACGAGACGGCCGATACCGGCGATATAGCGTGCCGGGAGACCGGAGACGGGCATCGGCTCGACGTCCGCATCGACCGCATTCGCGACGATCTCGGCGCTCGAGCGTAGTCCGTAATGCTCCAAGTCCTTGGCCGCGTACATCGAGCAGGAGGTGACGGCATCTGCCCGGGCGAGGGTGCTGGCGAGGCTACGGCGCAGGAGTGCAGACGTGCGGAAGGAGTCGTGCGCATCCATGAACGTCTCGCCGTGGTTGCTGTAGACGAGGGGAGTGCGCGTGAGCCGGGCGAGCATCATGGCGTAGGTCCCGTTCGGGCCGAAGCATTGGATGTCGATGACCTCG
>JAHIOK010000405.1 GCA_018895315.1 Actinomycetota bacterium
CTCCGTGCCGGGCTTGCCCTTGCCACTCGCGGCGGAGTAGCGCTCGGCCGCAGCCTTGCGCTTACCCGCGGGATGCCAGGCCCGATCTTCGGCCTTCGGGGTCGGTCCGCGACCCTCGAGGGACTTGCGGCCGAGACCGCCGGTGCCCTTGAGAGGACCCTTCTTCTTGCTGCTTCCAGCGCCGGGGCGCCCAGGCTTGCCTGCCATCAGTTCTCCTTCGCGCCGGGCTGTGAGCCGGCGAGGTTCCAGTGCGTGCCGTCGGCCGCATCTTCGAGCGTGATGCCGGCGGCCGCGATCGCATCGCGAATCCGGTCGGCTCCCACCCAGTCTTTCGCCGCGCGCGCCTGCGCACGCTGCGTGATCATGGTCTGTATCAGGGCGTCGAGAGCGGATGCCTCGCCCGAGGCATCCTGCGCCTGCCATTCGCGCGCGAGCGGATCGATGCCGAGAATGCCGGCCATCACACTCACCTCGCCGGCGATCGTGCGTGCCGTCTCGAGGTCGCCGGCGTCGAGGGCCGTGTTGCCGTCGCGCACGCGCGCGTGGATGACGGCGAGTGCCTGCGGCACGCCGAGGTCGTCATCCATCGCTGCGGCGAAATCGTCGTTGCCGAAGGAGAACCACCCGAATGCGCCCGCACGAGCCGTGCGCTGCAGGAACGTGCGGATGCGCTCCAGCGCAGACGCTGCCTCGTCGAAGCTGGAAGCGGTGATGTCGAGGTTCGACCGATAGTGCGCCGCTGCGAGCGCGTAGCGCACCACGAGGGGATCCCGCTCGGCGAGGACGTCTTCGGCGAGGAGGAAATTGCCCAGCGACTTCGACATCTTCTGATCGCCCACGGTGACCAGTCCGTTGTGCACCCAGTATCGCGCGAAGGCATCGCCCGCGGCCGCCGATTGGGCGAGCTCGTTCTCGTGGTGCGGAAAGCGCAGGTCGAGCCCGCCGCCATGGATGTCGAACTCCGGGCCGAGGTAGCGTCGCGACATCGCGGAGCACTCGATGTGCCAGCCCGGTCGGCCGGCTCCCCATGGGGATTCCCAGACGGCAGAGGTCGGCTCGTCGGCCTTGGCGCTCTTCCAGAGCGCGAAGTCGCGTGGGTCGCGCTTACCTCGGGGGTCGGCGTCGACCGCGGGCTCCATCGCATCCGCGGACTGATTCGTGAGTTCGCCGTAGGCGGGCCAGGAGCGCACGTCGAAGTAGACGTCACCGGCCGCGGCGTAGGCGTGGCCCTCCTCGATCAGCCGGGCGATCAGCTCCTGCATCTGCGGGATCGATGCGGTCGCGCGGGGCTCGTAGGTCGGCGGGAGGATGCCGATGGCAGCATATGCGCGCGAGAACTCGAGTTCGGTGCGGTAGGCGAGCGCCCACCAAGGCTCGTCGGCCGTCGCGTTGGCGAGCACCTTGTCGTCGATATCGGTGACGTTGCGCACGAAGGTGACACGACCGAAGCGGTGCGAGAACCAGCGGCGCAGGATGTCGAAGCTCAGAGCTCCGCGCAGATGACCGATGTGGGGGCCCGACTGCACGGTGGGTCCGCAGACGTAGATCGTCACGTTCGACGCGTCGAGCGGTACGAAGTCGCGCAGTTCCTGCGCCTTCGTGTCGTAGAGCTTCACGCTCCGGTTCTCCTCTGCCACTGCACCAGCCTACCGGCGGGGCATGCACACGACCTGGGCGCCACAGAGAGTAGAAAGAGTGGGTGCTCCACGTCCTCGCCGTTCTCGCCGCCGCCATGCTGTTCGGAACCACCGGCACTTCGCAGGCCCTGGGCCCCGAGGGCACCACGCCCCTCTCGATCGGGGCGGTCCGGCTCGTGCTCGGCGGCACGGCACTCGCAGTGATCGCGTTCCTGCTGGCACGCCGTCATCACCGTCGCTCCATCCCCATCGGGGCCCCTCCCCGACCCCGCCTCGCGCGGAGCTCGCTCGGTCTGATGGTGCTCACCGGCGCCTGCCTCGCCCTGTACCAGCCGCTCTTCTTCCTCGGCACGGCACGCAACGGCGTCGCGGTGGGAACGGTGATCGCGCTCGGTTCTGCCCCGATCCTGGCGGGACTCCTCGAATGGGCACTGACCCGCCGCATCCCCAGCGGAACCTGGATGTCGGCAACCGGGTTCGCGACCATCGGCGTCATACTGCTGGGGTTCGGCGGGGTGAGCACCGTCGCCCGAGGCAGCGGCACGGATCTGCTCGGAATCCTGGGATCCGTGGGTGCGGGTGCCTCGTTCGCCGTGATCGCGAACGCTCAGCGCAGGCTCCTCGATGGCGGGTGGGACCCGTTCACCGTCGTCGGCGCCATGGGTGCGAGTTCGGCGGCGATCTCGGCGCTCGCGCTGCCGTTCGTGGATCTGCGCTGGCTCACGACGCCCGCAGGATTCGTGTTGGCCCTGTGGCTGGGCCTCGCGACGATCTCGATCGCGTACGTGATGTTCACGTGGGGCCTCAACGGTCTGACCGCCGCAACGGCCGCCACCCTCACTCTCGGCGAACCACTGACCGCCAGCATCCTCGGCATCACCGTCCTCGGCGAACGACTCAGTCTGCTGGCGATCGCCGGGCTCGTTGTGCTCGCCGCGGGGCTCGCGCTCCTCGCCTGGGGCTCGCGCTCATCTCGCGATCCGGCGCCATACGCCCTCGAAGGCTGACGCGAGACGTCAGAGAAGCGCAACCCGGACTGCTCCGGGTTGCGCTTCTCTGACGTCTCGCGGGTCGGTCAGGTCAGGCCTAACGGCGGCGGCGGCGGGTTCACTCGGGGCTTCCCGGGAAGCCAGCACGACAGAGGGTCGC
>JAHIOK010000406.1 GCA_018895315.1 Actinomycetota bacterium
CACGCCCGGATGGGCCGCACCGCACGCAACGCCACGATGTGGGGCGAACCAGGGCACCTCTACGTGTACCTGAGTCACGGCATCCATTCCTGCGTCAACGTCGTATGCGGCCCCGACGGGGTCGCCGGCGGAGTGCTGCTGCGCGGCGGCGAAGTGATCGAGGGCGTGGATGTCGCACGCGCGCGTCGCTCGGCCTCTCGGTCATCACGCGATCTCGCCCGCGGCCCCGGACGCCTGGGCGCAGCCATCGGACTGCGGTATCCGATGCACGATGGCATCGACGCGATCACCGGCGATCCCCGGCACGGTGCGGTCGCGCGGCTCGAACTGCCGGCGACCCTGGTCGCGAGCGGCCAAGGCCCCCGAGTCGGGGTGGCAGGTGTTGCGGGCACGGCCGCGTTCCCCTGGCGGTTCTGGATTCCCGGGGATCCCACGGTCTCCCGTTTTCGCTGGGGCCGCGGCGCACAGCAGGGCTGACCGGGTTGACAGGGCTGATCGGGTTGGGCCCGTGCCGAACTCCTCAGATCGGTGTCGATTCCGGCGTGGATGCGGCGGTTGGCGCCGTTGGTCGACAAAGGTGAGGAGTTCGGCCCAGCCATAGGTCGCCGCGCAGGGCGGCATCCGTCAAGACGGCGCGCCGCCCCATGGTAAAGTTGATGTTTGTCTGCGCGCACTCCAGCGCGTAGTTCGCACACATCCTCAGAATCACGCCGGAAACGGCGGATTTTCGGCTGTGTGCAGACAAGGGATCTTGGGTGGAGCCGTCCGGTTCCACGGTATTGAAGGAGTAATCACTATGGCTGCTGTGTGCCAGGTGACTGGAGCTGTTCCCGGCTTCGGTCATTCCATCTCACACTCGCACCGACGGACGAAGCGTCGCTTCGACCCGAACGTGCAGAAGAAGACGTATTTCGTCCCGTCGCTCGGTCGCAAGATCACCATCAACGTGTCCGCTAAGGGCATCAAGGTGATCGATGTCCGCGGCATCGAGTCCGTCGTGAAAGACATGATCGCGAAGGGTGTGAAGCTCTGATGGCTAAGAAAGCTCAGGACGTCCGTCCGATCATCAAGCTGCGTTCGACCGCCGGCACGGGTTACACCTACGTGACGCGCAAGAACCGCCGTAACAACCCCGACCGCATCGTGCTCAAGAAGTACGACCCGGTCATCCGCAAGCACGTCGACTTCCGAGAGGAGCGCTGATCCATGGCTAAGAAGAGCAAGATCGCGCGCAACGAGCAGCGCAAGGTGATCGTCGATCGCTACGCCGCCAAGCGCGCCGAGCTGAAGAAGGCCCTGGTCGACCCGACCTCGACCGACGAGCAGCGTGAAGCCGCTCGCCTCGGCCTGCAGAAGCTGCCCAAGAACGCTTCGCCGGTGCGCCTGCGCAGCCGCGACGTCATCGATGGCCGCCCCCGTGGTGTCCTCACGAAGTTCGGCATCTCGCGTGTGCGTTTCCGCGACATGGCCCACCGCGGCGAACTGCCCGGTGTGACCAAGTCCAGCTGGTAGTCACCCGCTTTCCGCACTGCCGAAAGGCCGGAGCCCCCTCGGGGTCTCCGGCCTTTCGCTGTGCCGGCGGCACCGACGTCGGGGGGACGCGCGAAGGGCAGGATGCCGCGGCATCCGCCACTTTCGCCACTTCTGTCACGTGAGTCCCACGAAAATGGCATGAACATGACGACGAGTGGTCGAGAATCCGCGTGTTTCCGCGGAAGCTTGATACATTCGACGCGGTCGAACGACCATCCGGAGGCATTCAGCCTTCGGTTCCCGTAATGAAGGGCGGCGGTCCGCCGCCTCGGAGGACAACCCACATGGCTGACAAGTCCATCACCAAGACCGAGCTCGTTGCGAGCATCGCCAGCGCGACCGGCCAGAGCCAGGCCGTCGTCTCCGGCGTTCTCGACTCCCTTTTCGCGACCGTCTCCGAGGCCGTCGCCAAGGGCAGCAAGGTTTCGATCCCGGGCTGGATCGCGTTCGAGCAGGTCGAGACGTCGGCTCGTACCGGCCGCAACCCGCAGACCGGAGCCGAGATCGCGATCCCGGCCGGCAAGCGCGTCAAGGTCACCGCGGGCTCGAAACTGAAGGCCGCCGTCAAGTAGTCATGCTTTTCGAAGGAGGGATGCCGCGGACTCGCGGCATCCCTCCTTCTGCGTGTGCGGCGGTGTTGGTTCGCCGCAGTTGCTCGGACCCCGGGGGCACCCGGCGCGGGAGGCGGCGCACGTAGGCTGGAGGGGTGAATCCCCGCGTGCTGCGTTTGGCCGGCCCCGCCATCCTGGTGGCCGTCGCGTTCGCCGCACTGATCTGGGCGCTGGCCTTCGGCGGAGGCGCTGCCCCGCTGCGACTCGGAGACCCCGGCCCGGTCATCCGGTGGGGGCTCCCCACCTCGACGATGGTGGTGAACCTGGCCGCCGCCGGCATGGTCGGCACTCTGGTGACCGCCCTGTTCACGCTCAAGGCGGGCGAGCGCGCATTCGATCTTGCGCTGGATGCGGCATCCATCTCGGCCGCGATCTTCACCCTCGCTGCCGGAGTGACGGGATACTTCACCTTCGTCGACGTGACCAACTCAAAGCCCAGCGCCGATGCGCTGTTCGGTCAGCAGCTGGGGACGTTCCTGGTCGAGACCGAGCTCGGCCGCACGTGGCTCATCACGACCATCGCGGGCGCTGCGCTGACCGTGCTCACGTTCGCGGTGAGGTCGTGGACGCCGACGCTGATCATCACACTTCTCGCCGTCGCGACGCTCGTGCCGATGGGCACGCAGGGGCACTCGGGTGAACTGTCGACGCACAACATCGCGACGGTGTCGCTGGTGCTGCATATGATCGCTGCGGCGGCGTGGCTGGGCGGCCTCGTCCTGATGGTGGTCGTGCGACCGGTGCTCGATCGCGAGCAGGTCGCCGACGCGCTCAGCCGCTACTCATCGATCGCGCTCGCCGCCTTCGTGGTGGTCGCGATCTCGGGCACGGTGCGCGCGGCCGTCGCCCTCGGATCCTGGTCTGCGCTCGCCTCCGGGTACGGCGTGATCGTGCTCGTCAAGGTCGCAGCGCTCCTCGCGATCGGATTCCTCGGCGCCCTCTACCGCCGCCGACTGATCGGACGGATGCGCAGCGACGGCAAGGTCGCCCGCCGCTTCTGGAGTCTGATCGCCCTCGAGCTGGCGTTCATGGGCATCGCCAGCGGCGCCGCTGCGGCCCTGGCGCGCACGCCGCCGCCCTCGAACGAGACTCCGCCGGCGGCACAGACGCCCGCCGAGATCCTGACCAGCTCACCGCTGCCTCCCGAACTCACGGTCGGGCAATGGCTGACCGCGTGGAACATCGACCTGCTCTGGGCGTTCGTGGTCGGGTTCGGCGTCGTCTTCTACCTCGCCGGCGTCTGGCGCATGCACCGCCGCGGCGATCACTGGCCGATCTATCGCACCGTGCTGTGGATGCTGGGCATGGCGCTGCTGTTCTGGGTGACCTGCGGCCCGGTGAACGTCTATCAGGACTACCTGTTCAGCGTGCATATGGTGGGTCACATGCTGCTGACGATGGCGATACCGCTCCTGCTCGTACCGGGGGCGCCGATCACCCTCGCAGCACGCGCGATCGCCAAACGGGATGACGGCACCCGCGGCGGCCGCGAATGGATCATGTGGGCCGTGCACTCGCCCGTCGCGAAGGTGCTGACGAACCCGTTCGTCACCGCGGCGCTGTTCGTCGGCTCGCTCTGGGTGTTCTACTACACCGACCTGTTCCGGTGGTCGCTCTACGACCACCTCGGCCACGAGTGGATGGTCACCCACTTCCTGATCACGGGGTACTTGTTCGTGCAGTCCCTGGTCGGCATCGACCCCGTGCCGTTCCGGCTGCCGTATGCGGGTCGCCTGCTCACGCTCATCGCGGTGATGGCGATGCACGCCTTCTTCGGCATCGCGATCATGATGCAGTCCGGGCTCATGGTCGCCGAGTGGTTCGGATCGATGGGCCGTACGTGGGGAGCGACCCCACTCGCCGATCAATACATCGGCGGTGGTGTGGCGTGGTCGATCGGCGAGATCCCGACGCTGGTCCTGGCGATCGTCGTGGCCATCCAGTGGAGCCGCAGCGATGACCGGGCCCAGCGCCGCCGTGACAGGCACGTCGATCGGGTCGGCGATCTCGAACTGGATGCCTACAACGACCGCCTCGCGCAGCTCGCCGAGAGCGACGCGCGCGGCAGGCCCTGAAGCCGTCGCTACTGCAGGTCGAGCCCGGATACCGAGATCGACGCGGAGCCGTCCGACTGGATGACGATCGATCCGGTCACGAAGAATGGCACGTCTTCGTCGAGTCGACGCACCGAGCCGTCATAGAGCGAACGGATGTCGACCTCGATGTGGGCCAGCGCCTGCGCCGTGGGGATCTTCCAGTTCGCGCCATCCGGTGCGACAGTGACCGTCGGCTGCGTCACGATCGACCAGGTCGGCAGGTCGTCGACGCGGTTCTTCACGGTGAACCCGAACGGGCAGCCGGTCGGCTGGAGCACCCGCTGGGTGGCACATGCCGTCAGGAACTCGTTCACCCGGGTCTGGACGACGTCGACGAACTCGGGGGTGGCGGTGGCCTGCAGTGCGATCGGCACGCTTTTCATCGGCACGTTCGAGAGCACCGCGATTGCGGGAGCCTTGGCCACCAGAGTGTCGACCGAGACCGTGTAGGCGCCGGGGGAGAACACCAGGAGCGGCACGGCGGCGAGTGGATCGGCATCCGCTCCATGGACCGACACCTGCCGCTTGTCGATCTGGAAGCCGTTCACCGCGAAGGTCATCGATCCGCGCACGGTGAGGTCGATGACGGCGAGTGGGCTCTTCTCGAAGCGCCAAGCGGGGGCGACGCCGATCCAGCCGTCCTGCTGCACGAGGAAGTCGCTGGTGCCGGGGTAGCCGCCGGCGGTGTACGACACGGTCACCCGCGTGGCGGTGCCCTCGGCCTCTTCGGAGACCACGTGGGTGTCGGAGAGTGGCGAGAGCACGGTGGAGCGCAGCAGCGCATCGGATGCCTCGACGGGCAGCCCCGCGGCAGTCAACGCGGCGGCATCCACGGCGACACCCGGAACCGCCAGCGCATCGGAGGCCCTGCCCTGTTCGAGCAGGCCGAGATAGCGCGAGACGAAGGCGCTGGGGCTGTAGAACTCGCGATAGAGCGTGTACCCGCCCGCGGCGATCGCCCCGACGAGGAGGAGGCCCACGATCGACAACATGGTCAGGTCCACGCCGAGCCGGATCCTACGGCGGGGCGCGACAGGAGCGGATGACTCGACCTCGGGCACGTCGATCGTCGTCGAAGCATGCTCCGACGACGCGCCCATCGCCCCCTGGTCCACGGAGCCAGTCTAAGAAACCGCGCTGACAAAGCACCCGGATGCGTCATCCGGCGTCGTGGGCTTTCCACAAGCGAGCGGCGCAGAGCCGCCGCATCGGCTCGCGCGCCTAGCATGGTTCGGTGACCACGCCCGCCCTCTCCGCCGAGCAGGACGCGCTGTTCCGCCTCATCGAAGACACCCGCGACCACGTGTTCGTGACCGGTCGGGCGGGCACAGGTAAGTCCACGCTGCTGCAGCACCTGGCGTGGAACACGAGCAAGCAGATCGCGGTATGCGCGCCGACGGGCGTTGCGGCGCTGAACGTCGAGGGGCAGACGATCCATTCGCTGTTCCGGTTGCCGATCGGGCTGATCGCGAACGGTGAGATCGACCAGTCGGATGCGACGCGCCGCATCCTGAATGCGCTCGACACCTTGGTCATCGACGAGATCTCCATGGTCAACGCCGATCTCATGGACGGGATCGATCGCTCGCTTCGCCAGGCTCGGGGGCGCCGCGGCGAGCCGTTCGGGGGCGCGCAGATCGTGATGTTCGGCGACCCCTACCAACTCGCCCCGGTACCGCCTCGGGGCGATGAGCTGCGGTACATCCGCGACCACTACCGCTCGTTCTGGTTCTTCGACGCCAAGGTCTGGGCGGGGGCCCCCGCTGAGGACGGGCTGATCGACGTGGGCCGGCACGGCGCCGATCTGCACATCCGCGAGCTGCGCGACATCCATCGGCAGTCTGATCCCGGGTTCAAGGCGATGCTGAACGCCGTGCGCTACGGGCACGTGACCGCCGACATCGCCCAGGTGCTCAACGACACCGGCGCACGGCGCCCACCCGACGCCGGAGAGGGTGAGGCGCCCGTGATCACCCTCGCCACCCGCAACGACATCGTGACCACGATCAATCGTCGGCACCTCGAAGCACTCGGTGGACGCGAGCAGACCGCGACGGCCGAAGTGAGCGGAGACTTCGGGCGTGGCGACGTCTATCCTGCCGACGTCGAGCTGAAGCTCAAGGTCGGGGCGCAAGTGATGTTCCTGCGCAACGATGCCGCGAACTTCGGTGAGCCGCCGCGGTGGGTCAACGGCACGATCGGCACCGTCACCCGTATCGCCGGCGGCTCGGTGCGTGTCGACATCGACGGTCACGAGCACGACGTCGAGCCCGCGGTCTGGGAACGGTATCGCTACGCCTATGACGCCGGATCGAAGTCGTTGTCGCGTGACATCGTGGCCGAGTTCACGCAGTTCCCGCTGCGGCTGGCGTGGGCGGTCACGATCCACAAATCGCAGGGCAAGACCTATGAGAAGGCGATCATCGACCTCGGATCCGGCGCATTCGCACCGGGCCAGACCTACGTCGCTCTGTCGCGCCTCACCTCTCTCGATGGCCTCTATCTGTCGCGGCCTCTGCGGCCGAGCGACATCCGCGTCGACCCCGATGTGCAGCGATTCATGGCTGGGGTGCGCGCCGCCGCAGCATCCTGAGTCCGAGCGTGGCGTGGGTGCCGCGGCGATGCGGCGTGAGCCACGAGTCGAATATGATCCTGGACCCAAGCCCGGGTGCCGCCGATCTTCCGGCGGACGTTTCGCGATCCCACACTCTGTGCGCGAGACCACACTCTGTGCGCGAGACCACACTCGATGAACACCACGGGGTGTGGTCTC